>CAZKKD010000140.1:0-9215 GCA_964553265.1 uncultured Planctomycetales bacterium
GTGGAGGGGACGCCCCCCGGCAGCCCTTGAACCCGAGGCCGAGGTGCTCTTTATCTATAGATCACCCACAAATTCCGCTGAAGACCCACATTCCGCAACGGCTGGAAATCAGGGAGCCAGAATCGGTGGAGTTGGGCGACAGCCGGGATTCCTATCTCGTCGGACGCCTGGAGCGGGCCGAAGACGGCAGTCTCCGAATGTGGATTTCGGACCCGTCGAAGCCGCGCGGCTCGCCCTGGAACCCCGAGGAAGCGGGTGAAGCACCAGCGGAGACTCTGACCCATCCCCCAGGTGAAATGCCGCAATCGTCATCCCGAACCGGCAATTGATCAACGTGGACACTGCTGCTGAATGCCGATCAACGTTCAGGGCAATGGGCATGAAGGCGCGCAGCCAAGCGCAGGCACGGATGGGCGAGGAGTGGATACCGTCCGCGGTCTGCCTTCTACTCCGCTGCGGCCTTGGGGGCTCGGATCAGGTCGGCGGCGCGCGGATGGGGGTGGGGGGCGGCCTGGCCGGTCAGCAACTGGTGCAGCAGCATGCGGGTTTTGTGCGCGAGCCCGGTGGCGTTGGTGTTGGCCTCCAGCACCGGGTCGCTCATCCGGAAGCCGTTCTGCACGGGGGCGGGCCGGTCGCGCTGGGTCAGGAAACCGCCATCCTCGGCCTGGAAGCGGGCAAGCTGCCGGGTGCAGCGCCGGACGATCTTCAGGCGCAGCCCGGCATTGAGGGGCGTCCCGTTGCGGTGCAGAATGCCGAGCAGGTTGGCCGTGTTGTAGACGACGATGACATTGTCGTACGTCTTCGTCTCCAGCAGACCGAGGACCGTCTCCGCCAGCGCTTCGCTCTTCGGTATCGGCAGGCCGAGCTTCTCGAAGCCGGCGCAGATCTTGTAGGTCCCGGAGAGGGACGCGCGCCAGTGCTCGCCCTCCGCACGCCAGAAGCCGTCCTCCCCCTGCCGGGCCAGCAGAAAGGTGCGCATCGTCCCGGCCATGCGGGCGCGCAGCGGCTCGTCGCGACCGCGAATGTCGCTGCCGAGGCCCAGGATGCGCGCGCCGCTGGTCCAGGTGCGGCGCTCCCACGGCAGATCCTTGAGCCAGGCCAGCAGCGCCTCGGGCGACGCGAGATGCGCATAGTCGGCGGCCGCCTGTGCGTTCGTGTCGGCCTGCGCCTTCGGGAGGGGATGGAGCGGCGCGGCCCCGCAGGCCTGCAGCACGTCCGTGGCCATGCCGAGCGCCCGGTGGCGGCGGTGGAAGGTATACTGGTCGCGGAACTGCGGATCGAGAAAGAAGCCGGACGCAGCGTCCTGCCGCGCCTGCATGTAGCGCACCACCCCCTCGCGGAACGCGGGGGGCGCCTCGTCCAGCACCCCCGTCCAGGCCAGCACCTTGACGGCCTTGCAGGTCGCCTCGATGTCGGGATGGTAAGCCTCGCCCCGCCTGGCGCTCAGCGAATAGAAAAAGCCGCCGCTCGCGGGATCGTAGATCGCACCCCACCAGGCGAAGCACGAATCGTACAGCGCGTCGAGCTCCGCCAGCGCTTCCTGCGCGTCGGCGTCCGCGGCGCGGGCCGGTCCGGCGGCGCCGGCAACCAGCACGGCGGCCAGGAAACCGACAACGAGGGTGTGGCAGAGGCGCGCACGGCAGAATCGCTGGGGCGGAAAGGGCATCGGCATCTCCTCGGAATTCTCGCGGGTCGACCTGAACGCCGGAAGCGCCGGCGCGCCCGGCCCGGATCGGGCCGCGGGACGGGCCCCTACCCCTCCCAGGGGCCGTGTTCGGGGTGGACGATGAGGTTGTCGATGAGGCGGGTGTCGCCCACCTCGACCGCGCCGGCGAAGATGACGACGTCGTCGATCCACTCCACCTCTTCCAGGCGCGACGGGTCGACGATCTCGAGGTAGTCGATGCGGACGCCGGGGGTGCGCTCGACCACCTCGTACATGGCCTCGCGGAGCACCATGCCCGCGCGCTCGCCCTCGCGAAGCATGCGCCGGCCCTCCACCAGGGCATGGCGGAGCGCCAGCGCGCGCTCGCGGTCGTCGCCGCGGAGGTAGGCGTTGCGGCTGCTGAGCGCGAGGCCGTCCTCGGCCCGGACGATGGGGCAGATGACGATCTCGACCGCCATGTCGAGGTCGGTGGTCATGCGGTCGAGGATGAGCGCCTGCTGCAGATCCTTCTGGCCGAAGTAGGCGCGGTCGGGCTCGACGATGTGGAAGAGCTTGGTCACCACGGTGCAGACCCCGCGGAAGTGGCCGCGTCCGCGGCTCATCCCGCAGAGGGGGTCGGAGAGGCGGGCGACGTAGACGCTGGCGAACTGCTCGCCGGGGTACATGGTCTCCGGCGCGGGGGCGAAGACCACGTCCGCGCCCGCGGCCTCGGCCTTCTCGAGGTCGCCCGCCTCGTCGCGCGGGTACGCCTCGAAGTCCTCGCCCGGCATGAACTGGGTGGGATTGACGAAGACGCTGACCACCGTCGCGTCGTTCTCCTCCGCCGAGCGCGCGATCAGCGACTGGTGCCCCGCGTGGAGCGCGCCCATGGTCGGGACGAAACCGACGGAGCGGTCGTACTTGCGTTCGTTGCGCGTGTAGGCGCGCATCTCTCCGGGGTCACGAATGAGCTGCATCGGTCCGTCCTGTCTCGGGGGTGGAAGATTCGTTCACGCCGGGGGCGCGCAGGCGGGCGGGGCGTCGCCGAGCGGATCGCAGGCGATGACGCCCCCGCCGACCACGCCGTCCTCCGCGTCGTAGAGCACCAGGTGCTGGCCCGGCGCCGGGCCGAACTGCGGCGCGTCGAACTCCACTGTAACGCGCGCCGGCGTCGCGTCAACCACCGTGCAGGCCGCGAGCGCGGAGAGCGAGCGGATCCTGCCCCGCAGCCGCGCGCCGGGGACCAGCGATTCCGGCTGCAGCGCGTGCGGGTCGGTCGCCGCCACCCGTCGGCGGCTGGCCTCGGCGGCCGGGCCGACCACCAGGACGTTCGCCGTGGTGTCCAGCCGGAGCACGTACAGCGGCTCCGGCCCGCAGATGCCAAGCCCCCGCCGCTGGCCGACGGTGTAGTTCCAGAGCCCCCGGTGCCGGCCGAGCGCGCGCCCGTCGGTGGTCCGGATGGGGCCGGGCGTCTCGGCCGGGCCGCCGAGGGCGGCGCGGTAGCCGTCGGGCCCGGCGAAGCAGAGGTCCATGCTGTCGGGCGCCGCGGCCGGGGCGAGCCCGTGCGCCGCCACCCGCCGGCGGACCTCGTCCTTTCCGAGCGCGCCGAGCGGCAGCCGGAAGCGCGGCAAGCGCTCCGGGTCGATCCGGTAGAGGAAGTAGCTCTGGTCGCGCCGGGGGTCGACCCCGCGGACGAGCCGCGCCCGCCCGTCCGCACCGGAGAGGACCTGCGCGTAGTGCCCGGTGGCGACGCTGCGGATGCCGAGCGCGGCCGCGACCGCGTCCCAGACCCGGCCGAGCTTGAGCCGGGGGTTGCAGTCGCAGCAGGGGTTCGGGGTCCGGCCGGCGCGGTAGGCGTCGCGGAAGGGCTGGACGACGCAGGCCTCGAACGCGGCGGCCGTTTCGGCGGCGTAGTGCGCCACGCCGAGCGCCTCGCAGGCCGCGGCGGCGCGCGCGACGGGGTCGACCCCCGCCGGCAGCGCCCAGGCCGGAAGCGTCATCGTGACGCCGACGACCGGCACGCCCGCGTCCCGCAAGAGGAGGAGCGCCGCGGTGGAGTCCACCCCGCCGCTGGCGAGCACGGCGACGGCGTCGGCCGGGTCGGCGTCGAAACGGCGGCGCCCCGTCGGGGTGAGGTGAATGGGTGGGTCCATCGGCAAGCGCCTTTCGCTGGGTCCGCACGGCGGCCGCCCCCGTTGTACGCGTGCGCCCGTCCGCAGCGCAACAGCATTTCCGCACCGTGGGCCGGGGGCACGCGATCGCCGTCCCTGTGTGCCGAACGGCGGGGCGACGGATTCGGGACGCAGCCCCCTGTGCGACGGCGCGGCGGCTTGACGGAGCCGGGCCGCTCGCCTATCCTGCCGGACCGCCGGTCGGGCGCGGACGTCCCGGCCACGCCGCCAGCGGCCCCGGTGCGCACGCACCGCCCCGCGCAGCCCCGGAGGCGCCATGCTCCGCATCGCCATCTGCCAGATCAACACCACGGTCGGGGATCTCGACGGGAACCTGGACCGCATCCGCCGCGCCGCCGACGAGGCCGCGCGCCTGGACGCCGACCTCGCGCTCTTTCCGGAGCTGACGCTGGCGGGCTATCCGCCGGAAGACCTGCTGCTGAAGCCCCGGTTCATCGAGCGTTGCGGCGAGGTGCTGCTCGATCCCGTTCCCGCGCTGCCGCTGCCGTGCCTGGTGGGGCTGCCCTGGCGCGACCCCGCCGACGGGGAGCTCTACAACGCGGCGGTGCTGCTGCGGGACGGAAGCTGCGCGGCGGTCTACCGCAAGACGCTGCTGCCGAACTACGCGGTCTTCGACGAGAAGCGCTACTTCACCCCCGGGGAACGCGGGCTCGTGCTGGAGGTGAAGGGCTGCCGGCTGGGCGTGATCGTCTGCGAGGACGCCTGGGATCTGAACGGACCAGCACGCGACGAGGCCGCCGCCGGCGCCGACACCATCCTCAACCTTTCGGCAAGCCCGTTTCACCGCGGCAAGGGCGCGGTCCGGGAGACGACCTTCGGGGCGCTGGTGCGCGAGCACGGGGTCCGGTTCGTCTACTGCAACCTGGTGGGCGGCCAGGACGAACTCGTCTTCGACGGCGGGTCGCTGGTGCTCGACGCGGACGGGAGCGTCCTGGCGCGGGCGGCCGCGTTCGAGGAGGAGGTGCTCTGCTTCGACCTCCCGGCGCCCGCCCACCCCCGCACACCCGCCGCGTCCACCGACCGGCCGGTGGAGACCGTCGCCGTCGACCTGCCGCAGCGCGCCCTGCCGACCGCGGCGCCGCGGGTGGCCGAGCGGCTGGACGCGCTCGACGAGATCTACGCCTGCCTCGCGCTCGGGGTGCGGGACTACGTGCGCAAGAACGGCTTTGCCGAAGCGGTCCTCGGCCTCTCGGGGGGGATCGACTCGGCGCTCGCCGCCTGTGTGGCCGTCGACGCCCTCGGCCCGGAACACGTGGTGGGCGTCACCATGCCGAGCCGGTACTCGTCGGAGGCGACGCGCGGCGACGCCGAACGCCTCGCCTCCAGCCTCGGGATCCGCTTTTTCTCGCTGCCGGTGGAGGCGCCGTTCGGGGCCTTCCTGGAGACGCTCGACCCCGTCTTCGCGGGCCGCCCCGCCGATGTGACCGAGGAGAACCTGCAGGCGCGCGTGCGGGCGGTGTACCTGATGGCGCTCAGCAACAAGTTCGGCTGGCTGGTGCTCAACACCAGCAACAAGAGCGAAGCCGCCGTCGGCTACACCACCATCTACGGGGACATGATCGGCGCCTACAGCGTGCTGAAGGATGTCTTCAAGACCACCGTCTTCGCCCTCAGCCGCCGCGTGAACGAGCGCGCCGGCCGCGAACGCATCCCGGAGAGCATCATCGATCGCCCCCCCACCGCGGAGCTGCGGATGGACCAGAAGGACAGCGACAGCCTGCCGGAATACGAGGTGCTCGATCCGGTGCTCGAGGCGTACATCGAAGAGGACCAGTCGATCGACGAGATGATTGCCCGCGGCTTCGACCCCGAGGTGGTCCGCCGCGCGGTGCGCATGACCGACGCGGCCGAGTGGAAACGACGGCAGGGCGTCCCCGGCGTGCGCGTAACGCCCAAGGCGTTCGGGAAGGATCGCCGTCTGCCCATTACCAACCGCTACCGCGGCTGAGCCGGGCCGACCGTCCGCCTACCCCGTCGCGGAACGCGGCGACAGGAGCAGCGTCTTCACCTCGAACGGACCCATCGAGAGCGGAATCCCACCGCCGTCGCGCACCTCCAGGGGCGGCGCGTCCGGCAGCGGCTCTTCGAGGGCGCTGCCCTCCACCGCCGACGCGAACGGCACCCCCACCCGCAACTCGCACGCGGTCGCCTGGCCGGAAGCCTCGTAGAGGCGGACGACGAGGCGGTCGTCCAGTTCGGCGCGCTTGACCGCGGTCACCAGCACGTTCGGGGCGTCCACCGCGAGACGGGACGCCGCCGGCGCACCGCCGTGCCGCTCTTCCCGGCCCGCGCGGAGGGGGCGGTTGAACGCCAGGCCCTGCCGGACGAGGTCGGCCGCCCGCCAGTCGCCGGTGTGCGGCAGGATGGCGTAGGAGAAGGCGAACGGCCCGAGCCCGGCCACCTCGCCGTCGCGGATCATCGGCGCGCGCATGAGCGAGAGGCGCACCGTCTCCCGCGTGGAGTCGTAGCCGTACTTGCCGTTGTTGAGGATGGCCAGCCCGCCGTCGGCGTCGCCGATGGTGAGCCACTTCTGCAGGGGCCGGTCCGGTTCGTCGCGTTCGTCGCCGCGCCGCACGCGATCCTCGGCCGCCGCGCCCGCGTCGACCGCCGAGGCGGCGACGTAGTCCGGCGCGCGCACCTCCACCCCGTAGGGCATGTCCACGACGACGGTCTCCGCCGGACGGGCCAGGTCGAAGGCGGCCTTGAGCATGCACTCCTTCGCCTGCCAGTCGCCGCGACAGTGAACGTACAGGAGGGGGAGGTCCCGGTAGAGCACGAGGTCCTGGACCACCTCGGTATCGGGCAGATCGGGATGGAGGCTCAGGCGCCTCCGGACGCGAACCACCTTGCGCACGGGACCGTCCTCCACCACGTCGACCCACCAGGCGCCCACCGGGTCGAAGACGCGTCCCGTGTACCGGACAAACCAGGGGTCCCAGCGGTGGTCGGGCGCGTGGGCGTAGTCGTTGCGGTCCTCCCAGAATTCCAGCCGGTTGCCCCGTCCGCCGGGACGGATGCACTCGCGGCCGGTCGCCCTGTCGATGAGCGAACGGAACGCGCCGGTGTCGCTGTCGAGTTCGCAGCGGAGGTGATCGTTTTCGAGAACCCACTCCCCGCCGTCCGGGGCCGTCTTCGCGGGGGGGCCGCCGTCCGCGTCGAGATAGTAGACCGCGTGCGCCATGCCGGGCACCGGCTCCCGCGGGACGAAGACGACCGCCCCCTCCCCCTCCGCAACGGGCTGGCAGGGAAGAACGTTTCCCGCCGCGTCGCGCACCCGCGCCGCCGCAGGCGTCCGCACCGGGACCGTCACCGGCTCGCGGCGGGGAAAGGAAAGCGTGTTGTGCACCACCACCGGCCAGCCGGGCTGGGCGTCGGTGCGGGCGGCGGCGTTGAGCCGCGACAGCGCGTCGCCCAACACGCGGTCGGTGCGCTCTTCGATGCTGCGGTAGAGGGCGTGGGCCTCTTCCTGCACATCGCGATAGCAGGTGCCGCAGGCGATGTCGTGGAAGTGGTTGACGCAGAGGTCGCGCCAGCAGCCCGTGAGCGCAGCGGCAGGGACGGCCGGCCCGTTCGCGGCCGCGACCGAGAGCCATTCGGCGTCATAGAGATCGTTCTCGAGCTTCCGGTTGTAGCGCTTGGTGATGCCGTCGGAGGTGTAGGTGCCGGTGAAGGAGTAGCCGCCCAGGTGGCCCCGCACGACCGGCAGGCGATCCGCATACTGCCGCATGTGCTGCAGCACATCGTCCGCCGTCGACCAGCGCAGCGTGGCATCGGAGGATTCCGCCGCGACGCGGAGGTCGTCCAGCCAGCCGCGATCCATGGTGATCCGGCGGTCCGAATTGCGCCCGGTCGCCATGTAGTCTGCGGGCAGTCCCGTCTCGGCCAGGACGGCGTCGGCTTCGCCCACGGCGCGCGCGTCGGGACCGTATTCCCAACGGCCGGTGAAGCAGAGCACACGCGAACCGTCCGGCGCTTCCCAGACGAACTGGTAGAGCGGATTGCCCGCCGCGTCGAGGGGGCGGCAACGGTGGAAGTAATAGCCGTCCAGCCCGGTCCTGGCGAAGAGCTGCGGCAGCGTGTTGCCGTGGCAGAAGACGTCGGGGTTCCAGGCCACGGTCGCGGTCTTGCCGAAGGTCTTCCGGTAGTAGGTCTGCCCCACGAGGCACTGGCGCAGCATCGCCTCGCCGTCGGGCAGGATGTTGTCCGGTTCGACCCACTGCCCGCCGCAGAGCTCGATGTGGCCGGACTCCACGTACCGCCGCACCTTCTCGAAGAGCGCGGGCCAGCGCTGCTCCACGATGTGAAAGCCCCAGGCGGTGCTGCGCGAATGGACATGCGCACGGTCCGGGTCGGCCTCGATCCTCCCGATGGCGCGGCGGAAGCACTGCCGCATGAGCTGCTCGCCCTCGGGGCGGCGCTTCCAGAGCCAGGCGACGTCGAGGTGCTGCGTGGCGATGACGTGGATCGTGGGAGCCTCTTCCGGCATGGCATTCTCCTGACGGGACGCGCGCCCCCGGCTCAGCGACGGAGGTAGCGCAGCTTGTCGGGCAGCGGGACGTTGTTGCCGAGTTCGTCCTCGCCGTAGCCGTGCTCGGCCAGGAGGCGGATATCGGCCAGGACGCGCTCGTCGCCTTCGAAGGTGACCTCGATCTCGCTGCGGATGTCGATCTTCCCCATGGCCAGCAGGCGGGCGACCTCGTCGATGGCGAACTGGGCGAGGGTCTCGTTCTCGTCGGGGGTGAGCTCGTCCAGCGGCAGCGGACGCTCGTAGACGACCAGCTTGTGGGCGTCGGCGAGGTCGTGGATGATGCGCTGTACGGCGCGGAGCGTCTCGTCCACGGGGGGGCACTCGCCGCGCGGCAGAAGCTCGGGGATCTCGGCGGCGATGCGGCGGCGCTTTTCGGCGTTGATGGCTTCGTTGGCGCGGAAGAGGTCCAGCGGCGCGCCGGCGTCGTAGGTTTCCTCCTTCAGGCGCATCGTGACGTGGCTGCCGTAGTGCCGGACAATCTTCGCGATGAGCGTCGACGGGCGGACGTGAAAGCCGCGGTAGCGCGGCACCGGCACCGTGACCGTTCCCTGCGAGGCATAGCGCTGCAGCATCTCCTGGCAGAGCTGCCGGCCCGTGTCGAGGTAGCGGCTGGCATAGGCAAGCGCGTAGTCCATGAGCATGCGCAGGAGAATGCGCGGCTGGACGCGCAGGCGCATGACCCGGACGGTGTTGGTATCGCGCTCGGAGAGGTGGCGCTCGTAGTAGTGGCAGAGCCCGGTGGCCACCTGGAGGAGGTGGTAGATAACGCTCACGTGTCCACGGAGCACCTTCAGATCGCTGTCCTGCTCCTCGGTGTCGGTGTCCGAGACGTAGGTGTCGTAGGTGGACG
>CAZKKD010000141.1:0-9182 GCA_964553265.1 uncultured Planctomycetales bacterium
CTGCAGCGCCGGCATGAGGAGCGCCGCGAGAATGCTCAGGATCGCGATCACCACGAGGAGCTCGATCAGGGTGAAGCCGCGACGCCGACCGGACGCGCTGGCCGTGCAGCCGCGGTGCTGCTTCGGTTGCTCTCGCATCCGGCTCCCTCCCGTATTCGCATCCGCTGATCGAACCCACACGCCTTTGCATCGTCCCGGCGCAGGCAACGCCCTTATCTCAATACCCACTGATCTTCCGGAACGCATTGACGGCGCCCCGGTGGCCCGAACAGGTGGCCGCCAGCAGCCCGCCGGGATCGCTCCACCACTCCGCCCGACCGTCCACGCGCAGCGCGTTCCAGCCGTTGCCGTGCGCCTGCCGGTTGTAGTCGGCATGGTCGATGGCGAACGGCATGTCCGGGTCGCCATCCCGGGTAAGGCGGAACTCGTTGTCGTTCGGCACCGGGCTGTTGCGGGTGCGGAAGTTCTCGATGGCGAAGCTGTACCCGCCCCAGATGTGATAACTGTTTCCCTTCCCGTGCCCGCCGTGGAGAATCAGGTCCGCCGACGGATAGCGCGACCGCTCGTAGCCGCCGCCGTAGACGCTCGCCGCGGTGGGGCAGTAGAAGAGGTCAATCTCCTCCAGGTACCCGTACCGCACCAGCAGCCACTCCCGGTGCTGCTTGATGGGCGGAATGGTGCCGGTCGCGTCGGCCGTAACGGTGATGAGGTGGCTGTTGGTCCCGTCGCCCTGCCAGTTGGGCAGCCACTGCGCATAGTCGTCCGCGTAGAGGTTGGCCGCCATGCCCACCTGCTTGAGCTGGTTCATGCACTCGGTCCTGCGAGCCTGCTCGATGGCCTGCGCCAGCGCCGGCATCAGGAAGGCCGCGAGCACGCTGATGATCGCCACCACCACCAGGAGCTCGACCAGGGTGAAACCGCCCCCGCCGGAAACGGGCCCGCCGGCCACCCGCCACTCGCCTGCCCCGCGCATGGACCCCGCACGCATCAAAGATACCCCCAACAGAAGCGGGTTGGTCAACCAGCGGTCTCCCTCACCCCGCAGAAATACCATTAAGGTACCAATAGAAGCACGATTTTCCTGCCGCCCGTACCGACAAAATGCAAAATTCTTCCGCGCTTTTGCACAAACAGAATGAACTATCCGCCCTTCCTGAGTTGAAGATTACTCCGGTTCCCCCCGCGTGTCAACGGATTTTTTAAGAGGACCACTAATGGACCGTTCGTCAGGCGTCTTTTCCGCAGCGCCCGGAAGCGTGCCGCCGTGCGAATCAAATCCGCCGGCGCGCTTCCCCGGAGCGGGCGCAGGCTGCCACGCATGCGGCCCGGGGTGTTCCGGCGGGACGGAAGGACGCCGGACCCCGGGGTTTCTCCTTGGCGAAACGCAACGCCATGCAGTATCATGCCGCCCCCCGGGAACGGGCGACCCGGACCGAACCGTTTCTGGCTTCGCCCACCGACAGGAGCGACGGTTGCACCAGCGCCCCCGCACCCGATGGTCCTTCCGCGCCTGGCGGCAGCGCCCCTGGCTGGCCGCGCTGGACAGCGCCGCGTTTCTGGCCCTGGCCCTCGTGCTTGCGGCCGTCCTGGGCGCCGACAGCGGCGCGTCCGGCTATGCCTGGCACTGGGGGCGGGCGCCCGCCTACCTGGTCGACCCCGAAACGGGCGAACCCGGGCCGCTCCTGGAGGGACTCTTCGTCACGTTGACGGTCTGCGCCTGGTCGCTGGGCCTGGCGCTCGTCTTCGGTCTGCTGGGGGCGCTCGGACGACTCGGTGGCTCGCTCCTGGGGCGGGCGCTCGCGCGCGGGTATGTCGAGGCGGTCCGCAACACCCCGCTCCTCATCCAGATCTTCCTGATCTACTTCGTGCTGGGGCCGGTTCTCGACATCCCGCGCTTCCCGGCCGCGGTGCTCAGCCTCGCGCTCTTCGAGGGGGCCTACATTGCCGAAATCCTCCGCGCCGGCATTGTCGGCATCCACCAGGGGCAATGGGAGGCCGCGCTCAGCCTGGGCCTGACCGAGGCGCAGGCCTACCGCCGCGTCATCCTGCCCCAGGCCGTCCGCCGCGTGCTGCCGCCCCTGGCCGGCCAGACCGTGACGCTGGTCAAGGACTCCGCGCTGGTCAGCGTCATCGCGGTCTACGACCTCACCATGCGCGGGCGGACCGTGATTTCCGACACCTTCCTCACCTTTGAGATCTGGTTCACGGTGGCGGCGATGTATCTCGTTCTCACGCTGGCGCTTTCGTTGTGTTCCCGCTATCTCGAACGCCGCCTGGAGGTCAGCGCATGACCCCCGACCCCGCGCCGTCGCCCCGGCGCACCCCGTCGGCCCCACCCGCCGATCCGGCCGGCGGCGCCCCTGCCCCGGTCCTGGTCGCGCGCGGGGTGCGAAAGGTCTTCGCCGGCGGGATCGAGGCCGTGCGCGGCGTGGACCTGACCGTGCGCGAGGGCGAGACCGCGGTGGTGATCGGCCCCTCCGGCGCCGGAAAGAGCACCTTCCTCCGCTGCCTCAACGGGCTCGAGACGATGGACGCCGGCGAGGTCACCGTCGCCGGGGTGCACCTCGTGCCGAAGCGCCGGGTGCGCAGCCGCTACCGCGGCATGGTTGGCATGGTCATCCGGGCGTTCCACCTCTTCCCGCATCTCACCGTGCGGCAGAACGTCAATCTCGCCCAGCGCCTCGTCCGGAAGAAGCCGAAGGCCGAGGCCGACGCCGAAACGCGCCGCCTCCTCGAGAAGGTGGGCATCCCGGAAAAGCTGGACGCCTACCCGGAGCAGTTGAGCGGCGGGCAGCAGCAACGGGTCGCCATCGCCCGGGCGCTGGCGGTCCGTCCCCGGCTGATGCTCTTCGACGAGGTGACCAGCGCCCTCGACCCCGAGATGATCGGCGAGGTGCTGGCCGTCATGAAACAGCTCGCCGAAGACGGCATGACCATGGTGGTGGTGACCCACGAGATGGGCTTTGCCCGCGAAGCCGGCGACCACGTCCTCTTCATGGAAGACGGCGCCGTCGTGGAGGAAGGCCCGGCCGACCGGATCTTCGACGCGCCGCGCGAAGAGCGCACACGCGCGTTTCTGGCGCGCGTGCTGACGACCTGATACCATCGAAAACCGGAACCCGAGGGGAAGCGAACGGACAACGAAAAGGAGAAGCAAATGCGAAGCAACGCAATGCAAGCCCTGGGCGCACTGCTGCTGGCGACCCTGCTGCTGCTGACAGCGCGGCCGGCGACGGCGGGCGAAGAGGACCTGCGCGAGCGCGTGGCCGCCAGCAGCGTCCTGGAGGAGGTCATCGAGCGCGGCACGCTGCGCATCGGCTTCAGCACCTTCGTCCCGTGGGCGATGAAGGACAAGAACGGCGAGTTCATCGGCTTCGAGATCGACGTCGCCCGCAAGCTCGCCGAGGACATGGGCGTGAAGCCCGTCTTCGTCCCGACCAAGTGGGACGGCATCATCCCGGCGCTTCTCACCGGCAAGTTCGACGTCATCATCGGCGGCATGGGCATCCGCCCGCAGCGCAACCTGAAGGTCAACTTCACCGTCCCCTACGACCACACCGGCATGTCGATCATGGGGCACAAGGAGAAGGCGAAGGGCTTCGACAGCCTCGACGACTTCAACCGGGAAGACGTCGTCCTCGCCATCCGCATGGGCACGACCGCCGTCGACGCGGCGAAGAAGTTCCTCCCCAGGGCCGAGCGCCGCCTCTTCGACGACGAGGCCCAGACGATCCAGGAGCTCCTCAACGGCCGGGTCCACGCCGTGGTGGCCAGCACCCCGCTGCCGGCGCACACGGTGGCGCGCTTCCCGGACCGGCTCTTCCTGCCGCTGGAGGGCCCCTTCACCCGGGAACCCATCGGCTTCGCCATCCGGAAGGGCGACGTGGACACGCTCAACTTCTTCAACAACTGGATCCGCGTCATGACCACCCGCGGCTGGCTGAAGGAACGGCACGACTACTGGTTCCGCACCCGCGACTGGGAAGACCGGCTGAAGTAATCCGGCGAACACTGTCCCGGGACGGTTCCTTCCCCCCTCCCCGCGAGCGGGGGAGCGCCGCCGAACGCTGTCCCACCGGCACGCGCCCGCCGCGCCGGCGGATCGCCCAGGTTGCCTGCAGGAAGTGTAGAGGAGTTCGCATCCGTGCAGCCGCCGCGACCGCGCCCGACCTGGATCGACGCCGTCCTCGGCCTCGCCCTTCTGGCGGCGGGGGCGTGGGTGGCCTACCGGATCCGGTACGTGATCCACTACCGGTGGGACTGGGCGGCGCTGGGGCCGTACCTGATCCGCGTCGACGCCGAGACGGGGCGGTGGGCGGCGGGGGGGCTCCTGCGGGGGCTCTTCACGACGCTCCGCCTGAGCGTCTGGGCCACCGTGCTCGCCACCGCGCTCGGCCTGGGGATGGCGCTCCTGCGGCTCGGCGACAGCCTCTTCGGCCGGACGGTAGCCCGGCTCTACGTGGAGACCATCCGCAACCTGCCGCCGCTGGTGCTGGTCTTCCTGGCCTACTTTTTCGCGAGCGACATCGTCTTCGATGCGCTGGACGCGCACGTCGCGCCCGCGCTCGGGGTGGACCTTCTCTTCCGCGGCGGCTACGGGGCCGGCGGCGGGGTGCTGCGCGTGCTCTTCGGCCCGGCCGACCGCTTTCCCATGTTCGTGGCCGGCGCGGCGACGCTGGCGATCTACGAGGGCGCCTACGTGACCGAGATCATCCGCGCCGGCATCCAGTCCATCGAGGCCGGACAGTGGGAGGCCTCCGCCGCGCTCAACCTCTCCTGGCCGCAGCAGATGCGCCACGTCATCCTGCCGCAGGCGCTGGCGCGCATCCTGCCGGCGCTCGGGGGGCAGTTCATCAGCACCATCAAGGACTCGGCCATCGTCTCGCTCATCAGCATCCCGGAGCTCACCTTCCAGGGCTCCGAGACGGTGGCGAGCACCTACATGGCCTTCGAGGTCTGGCTCACCGTCGCGGCGCTCTACCTCGTCCTCACCCTCACCCTCAGCCGCGCCGTCGCCGCCCTCGAACGCCGCACCCAACGCACCCGCGCCTGAACGTTTCCCGCACGTCACGCACAGCCCCCGCGCGTGCCCTCGGCGCCACACCGACGCCGCGCAACGCTGCCGCATCCTGCGGGATGGTCCGACGCGTCCGGATCAGGAGAAGAGAGCGAACGAGAGATGCCGACGGTAATGCTGGAAGTCCGTGTCCGCCGTATAGAGGGCAACCCCTTCGAGCGCGCACACCGCGCAGATCAGGAAGTCGGTGTGCAACCCCTGGACTCCATGGGCACGGCACCGGTTGTGATATTCCGCCGCTGTCTCGTAGTGACGTTCGTGCAGCGGCATGTCCTCGAATGCGGCAAGCCGGTCCCGCAGTGCCCTGAACTGCTTCCGGACCGGAACGCCGGAAAGGACTTCCTGTCGGATGGGGCCGATCAGGAGAACCCGCCCCTCCACGATCAGTTCTCCCAGCCGGGCCGTGGCCTCGCGGTCCGGCTCGTGCCGTCGCAGCACCACCGACCAGATGCAGGTATCGACAAGGACCTTCACCGCGCGCGCCCGTCCTTGTAATCGTATTCCGGATCGACATCCAGCCCGCCAAAGAGACCGGCGATCTGCAGTTGCTTTCGATGCCGGATATACTCCCGCAGCGCCGTGGTGACCGCGTCCTTCTTGGTCTTGTGCTTCCCGATGCGAACCGCTTCGCGGATCAGCGCATCGTCCAGCCCCAGGTTGGTGGCCATACGAGACCCTCCTCTCCTACACATAGTACTACACATCTATTTGTGTGTCAAGATCCGGAGCGGTCCGACCCGTCGATGGAGGCTCTGGCGTACCAGCGCGCACGGACCCGGACAGCGGAAACCGTTGCCCCAAAGCCACCAGCAGGAAGTTTGCCTGAAAGGTCAAGCGTCGGCCGCGCTCATGCCGTGGACGTGAAGCGCTGACAATGCGGGGGAGGCGTGCGCCCGGGAGAGACCGTGGCGAGAGGCAACAGACATACCAAAAAACAGGGGGCTACGGCCAGCGCCGTAACCCCCTGTCGGTATTGATGGTGCGGAAGAGAGGATTCGAACCTCCACCCGGTTGCCCGGACTCGCTCCTGAAGCTTAAAAATCGTGTTTTCTAACGAGCGGACAGAAAAGACTTTATGACTACAACCATGGTTTGCAAAGAGGTTAGAAAACCCGACATGAGGCACACATGAATCATGCGATGGGCATAATGAACGCCCAAGCCGTCCGGATTCCGCCAGTATGAAGACCTGTGAATGGCGCCCGGATTGTTAAGTTTGAGCAGCGCTGAGGCTGGTCTCAAAGCAAGGCGACCAATCGCTCAAGAACCACCGAACCGGCTCTGGCGAGATTCCAGTCAGTGTCTGGCCTGAGAAGTCCCTCCACATCGGAAGCGAAGTTGGGTGAGGACAATTTCTGTCGCAAATTGCCCTCCACATCCATTCTGTTCACCTTACGGTTCTCATTATCCATGTATTGGAGGAAACACGCTACTACGCCGTCGGGGTCGGCCTTTCCCTGCTCAAGGCCAAGCCAGAGGTCATACAAGTCGCGCCCCTTGTTGCGCCGGTAGAGTGCGCGCAGCTTGGTGCCGAGCAACTCCTCAAGTTCATAGGTCGGCAGATCGCATTGGCCAGTGAACCAGGGCGACTCCACTCCGAACCGACGGGTGACTTTCTTCCGCGCCACGAAGTGCTCCCGCGTGTTGATCTCGACCTTGAGCCGAAGCGGTCGGACAGGAGGGAACTCGGACTCGAAGCGGAAGATGAGGTTGACGACGTTTCGTCCCTGCTTGCGGCTCGGCTGGCCCAGCATCGGTTCCAGTGCGTCACGGATCTCGTCGAAGAGAGGACCAATCGGGCCCGCAGTGACCTGAACCAAGTCGATGTCCTCGGAGTACCGGTGCTGGGGTGCCAGGAAGAGCTTGTGCAGTGCGGTACCGCCTCGGAAGAGGAATGAGTTCCTCACTGCATTACGAGAGAAGAGCTCTACAACGGCTCGGCTGATGACGAGATCCTGTTCGACCTGCGCATCGTCCGGCCATGGGTGTCGGGACCGCCACTCCGTGATTGCCGCTGGGGGAATCAAATCTCGGCCTCCGGGGCTGCGTTGACCACCACCTGCCATGTCGAGTCGAGTTGGCCTCCCCGAACGGGCTCCCGCGGATCGAGGCGGACCTTGGATGGCTTCTCCCGCATCATCCAGTCGGCCAGCGGCGCCGTCAGATCGGTGTACCCAAGCGAACACAGCAGCCAGCCAAGGCGCTGGCCATAGCTGCGTTTGGGGTCACGTTGGCAAGCTGCGAGGAGACGGTCACTGCGAATCTCCTCAGCCAGTTCGGTGAGTACTGTGGCGGCTGTATCCAAGCCACCAATCCGTTGTTGGTAGCGAAGAAGATCGAGGGCGGTCCATTCTGCCGTGGAGATGCGGATCGTGCCGGTGTAGGTCTTGCGTCGCTCGGTGAGGGCTTCTGCGAAGTGGGAGTTGCGGAGGAACACGACTCTGCTGCGCGCGGTTTGAAGTGATCGGAGGGGCTCCGGCAGCACCACATGGAACACCTGTGGCTGCTGATGCGCTGCCCCGTGCAGGGCGGCCGCACTCAAGACGCCGACATAGTAGGGCATGCCCAGATGGTCCATGAGGCCATCGATATACCAGTCCGCAGGTACCCCGCCGGCGGCCCGATGTTCCAGCGGGATGATTCCATAGATTCCCTGTCGAATGCTCTCAATCCGCTTCGCTTTCGTTGCACGCTGTAGCGCCTTGCTCAGCGCCGCCCCTCGTACGCCGGTAGAAGCCTCCGCTTCCTCCCGGGTGAAGAGGTAACGGCCACGCTCCTGAAGGAGGTCAATGTAGTCGTGAAGCGACAGGTCTGGAGCCTGAGCCATAGGGTATCCCATACGCATATTCGGACATAATATGTCCTTATTTGGGAACATTATACCTTCTGGCGCGGCTCGGTCAATCCTGTTGTTGCCCGTCCTGAGACTTTCATGGGCGTCATCAATCTGGCAGCCCCAACCGAGGCATGAGCCAGCACTGCCACAAACACAACAGAGGGTTTAGCTTATGCGACGGACTCCACCCATGCCCAACATTGACCTCATCGATCCCGCCGGGCGCGAGAGCATGGCTCGTGGCCGAGTACCGCCGTGCGGAGAAAGCGGTCAAGGAGCACATCAACGTCCATGTCAAGCGTGTGCGTCGGGGCCATCGAACACCCTATCGCCGGGAGCTCTCGAAGATGGGCCGGGAGGCGCTGACGATGTTCGCGGATGAACTGCCGAAGAACCCGTCCGGGACGGTCAGGTGGGAGCTGGGATAGGGGCGGCAGGTCAGGGTCGCGGGGCCGGTCCAGGGTGGAGGACAACGCGGAGGCGTTTCCACAGGGCGGCAGTCAAGGGCTCCCCCGTTTGCTCCCGCAGATTCAGCAGACGCTGGTGGACTGACCGGACGATGCCGTCCTGACTCATGACACCATCTCCAGATAGGGCCGCATCACGCGCGCCATGCGGCACGGCCGCGCGCAATCCCAGATCTCATCCCGGGTGGCCTTCTTCTGGGCCAGTGCGTCCACCAGTGCCTCCCGGGCCACATCCAGTCCAATTCGATTGCGGAACTTGAAACAGTCCACAATGGTCTTGGCTGGCGAATAGACGCGGAAGGTCACGCCGTCGGCCTCGTGCTCTTCGATACCCATGCTGAAGGCCGGCCCGCTGAACTTGACGATCCTGAGGGCGATACCCGCGGGCGTCGGACGCCAGCGGCCACGCTCTATGGCAACCCAGGCCTCCGATGGCATCTGGGTGGTGATCTCATGGTATTGAAGCGCCGAGAGAAGGCAGATGATACCATGGGGCACCGCTATGGCGGCCTCCAGAAGCGTCTCGTATTCGGACAGGCGACCGGGCAGCGCATAGGCTCCCCGCCCCACCCGGCGAAGCGCACCTTTCCGGGAGAGATAAGGCAGCAGCGTGCGGTTGGCACCGATGGCTTCAAGATCGGCCGCACGGATGATGCCGCGTTCCGCAGCCAGCTGAAGCACATCTTCGGTCTGCATGCCACGTCTCCATTATGCTCAAAACCTTTCCATATACTACCACCTGGATATGTTTTGTCAATAGGAGGTATCGACTTGCCTGGCATCTCCCATTGCTGCAAAAAGT
>CAZKKD010000142.1:0-9181 GCA_964553265.1 uncultured Planctomycetales bacterium
GTTCTGCCCGCCGGTAGGTCCGGGGTCGCCTGCGTGGGGCGGTTCCGCCGCCGCTCTGCCCCTCGACGGATGCCCCGATGCCGGACGGACTCAACCCCCAGCAGCGCGAGGCCGTGCTCGCCCCGGGCGGGCCGCTCCTCATCCTGGCCGGGGCCGGGACGGGGAAGACCCGCGTCATCACCGAGCGCATCGCCCACCTCCTCGGCCCCCGGCGCCTCCCGCCGGAGGCCATCGTCGCGGTCACCTTCACCAACAAGGCCGCCGGCGAGATGAAGGAGCGCATCGCCGCCCGCCTCGGCCGGCGCCAGTGCCCGAAGGGGCTCGTCGTCTCCACCTTTCACAGCCTCTGCGTGCGGATGCTGCGGCGCGACGCCGAGCGGATCGGCTACCGCAAGGGCTGGACCATCTGCGACACCGGCCAGCAGCTCGGCATTGTCCGCCGCGCGGTGCGGAGCATGGCCGGCCTCAAGGCGAAGCGCCCCGACGACGTCCTCGCCGCCATCAGCCGCCTCAAGACCGACGGGGTCACCCCCCGGGCCTACCTCCGCACCGCCACCGAGCCCGACGAAGAGACCATCGGCCACGCCTACCGCCGCTACCAGGAGACGCTGCGCGCAACGCACACGATGGATTTCGACGACCTCCTCGTCAACGCGCTGGAGCTTCTGCGCGGACACGAGGACGTGCTCGCCCACTGGCAGGACCGCGCGCAGCACCTCCTCGTCGACGAGTTCCAGGACACCAGCGACGTCCAGTTCGAGCTCCTGCGCCTCCTCGCCGCGCGGCACGGCAACCTCTGCGTGGTCGGCGACGACGACCAGTCCATCTACGCCTGGCGCGGGGCGCGGCCGCGGAACATCGTCCAGTTCGCCGACCGCTTTCCCGGCGCGACCGTCATCCGCCTGGAGCAGAACTACCGCTCCGTCAACAGCGTCCTGCGGGCCGCCAACGCGGTCATCGCCAACAACGAGGTCCGCGTCGGCAAGACCCTCTGGTCCGCCCTCGGCGATGGCGAGCCCATCGCCATCCTCGAGGCCGACGACCCCGACGACGAGGCCGAGCAGGTGGTGGCCCGCATCGACCGCGCCGTCCGCGACGGCGACCGCCCCGGCGAGCACGCCATCCTCGTGCGCACCAACCTCCAGGCCCGCGCCTTCGAGGAGGAGCTGCGCGTCCGCAAGCTCCCCTACGTGGTGATCGGCGGGCAGAGCTTTTACGACCACAAGGAGGTGCGCGACGTGCTGGCCTACCTCGGGGTCCTGGCCAACCCGTGGGACGACGCCTCCTTTCTGCGCATCGTCAACACCCCCGCCCGCGGCATCGGCGAAACCTCCATCGCGCGCCTGGTGGACGCCGCCACGCGCCACCGCCGCCCCGTGGCCGAGATCCTGGACGATGACGAAACCCTCCAGGCGCTCCCCGCCGCCGCGCGGGCGGGGGCCGGCCGGCTGGACGCGGCGTTGCGCGAACTCCGCCGGCGGGTGCGCGCCGACAGCCTGGACGGGATCGTGGCCGACCTCATCGACCGCATCGCCTACGCCGAGGAGACCGAGCACCTCTACAGCGACGCGGTCACCGCGGCCGCGCGGCTCGACCTGGCCCGCGGCGTGGACGACAGCCTCCGCCGCTGGCGGAGCGCCCACCCCGACGGGACGCTGTCCGACTTCCTCACCGAGGCCGCCCTCGACCGGAGCCAGGAGGAGGACGCCGACGAGCGCAGCCGCGCCGGCAATGCGGTGCGCCTCATCACGCTCCATTCGGCCAAGGGGCTGGAGTTCCCGCACGTCGTCCTGGCCGGGTTGCAGGAAGGCATCCTTCCGCACCAGAATTCGCTTGCCGACGGCGACGTCAGCGAGGAGCGCCGCCTCGCCTACGTCGGCATCACCCGCGCGCAACGGACCCTGACGCTCAGCTACGCGAAGGGGCGCCTCGTCCGCGGCAAGGTCACCCCGGCCGAGCCGAGCCGCTTTCTCGACGAGATCCCCCCCGAACTCCTCGACCGCGGCGCCACCCGCAACCGTCGCGACGTCGCGCGCGACCACCTCCGCGCCATTCGCGAGGCGCTGGAGTAGCCGGTTGCGTGCCGGGGCGCCTCGCCACGCACGCGCCTTTGCGCCCGGTCCGACGTACCCCTTGACGATGGCCCCGCATGCGCCTACCGTTGCCGTGGATGCGTCGCGCCGCGCTTGGTCCGCCATGCCTGCGGGGGCGGGCGGCAACGGGCAGGGAGCCGATCATGCGAATCAGCACGTTCCTGGTGAGCAGGGCAGTGCCGGGCTGGACCTTCGCCCCCCGGCACGCCGCGCGGCTCGAGGCCGCGCTTTCCGGCGCATCGGTGCGGATCTGTCCGGACGCGGATGCGTTCGTCGAGGCGCTCCCCGAAACCGATGTGGCGCTCGCTTGGCAGTTCGAGCAGGCCTGGCTCGACCGCGCGCCGCGGCTGCGCTGGCTCGCCACGCCCGCGGCGGGCAGGGACTACTTCCACCTCGATCCGCCGCCGTCGCTGCGGATTACCTACGGAAGCTTCCACGGCGTCTTCATGGGCGAGACGGTGCTCGCCATGCTCCTGGCCGAGTGCCGCGGCATCCGCCGGGCCGAACAGCTCCGCGCTTGCGACCCCTGGCCGCGCGCCGCCCTGGCCGGGACGATGCGCACCCTCCGCGGCGCGCACCTGGTCATCCTCGGTTTCGGCAGTATCGGCGCGTGGATCGGCCGCCTCGCCAAGTCCTTCGGCGTCCGCTTCACCGGCGTCCGGCGCCGCGCCGCGCCGCCCCCGGACTGGTTCGGCCCCGACGACCGCCTCGCCCGCGTCGACACGCTCGACGACCTGCTCCCGACCGCGGACCCCCTGGTGCTGGTGCTGCCGGGCGGGCCGGAGACCGACCGCATCCTCGACGCGCGCCGGCTGGCCCTCCTGCCGGCGCACGCGGCGGTCTACAATGTCGGCCGCGGCAACGCCATCGACGTCGACGCCCTCGTGGCCGCGCTCGACGCGGACCGGCTCGCCTCGGCGTGGCTCGACGTCTTCCCCGAGGAGCCCCTGCCGGCGGCGCATCCCCTGCGCGCCTGCGAACGCGCCTTCCTCATGCCCCACGCCAGCGCCATTGCGCCCGACTACCTCGACCGCTTCGTTGACGAAGTCATCCGGCGCGCGCCCGCGGTGTGGGGGGGCGCCCGGACGCCGGACACTCAAGCGGATGCGGGGCGCTGGGAGAACCTTGCAGAATAGAAATCGATTTCTATTCTGCAAATGCTGCCGGGCCCGCGCCCTTAACGCCTTGTCAAAAATGAGTTACGATGGCGGCCCGGCGGGGGGCGAGGGGTTCTGTTGTCGCCATGGTTCGAGAACGCATCGTGGGCGGCTTTCTTTGTCCCGACGGTCGCTTTGCAGGGCCTCGGAAGGCGCGAAGGGCCTGTCTCCCGCCGCGTCCGCCAGCCCGTAATCGCTTGACGGGGGACCGGCGGGCCCTATAGTGCAGTCTGGTGGTTGGACTTGCCGGCGGGCGTCAGCCCCGGCAAGCTGAGCGGAGGCAGGGCGCCATGGCGGAAAATCCGTGCCGCAAATCCGCCGAGGGCAGCATCATCTGCACCCAGGGCTCGCCGGCCGACTGCATCTACCGGCTGCGCCGCGGGCGGGTGGGGGTGCTCGTCAACCTCGACGAAAAGACCCCCGACCTGCCCACCATCTCCCGCAAGGGCGTGCTGGTGGCCGAGATCGAGGAAGCCGGCTCCATGGTGGGCGAAGCGGGGCTCTTTCTGGAGCGCCGCACCGCCAGCCTCAAGGCCCTCGCTTCGCCGACCGAGGTCGAGTGCATCCCCATCGACCACGACGGCGTCCGCAAGCTCATCCTGAACAAGCCGGAAACCGGCCTCACCCTCTGCCGCAGCCTCGCGACGCGCCTGCGCGCGCTCAGCCGTCGCCTCCGCAATGCCGGCGAGGTGATCGGCAACATCCAGAGCGCGGTCAACGGCCAGGCGCTGGCCTACCTCCGCCTCATCCAGGCGGCGGAGAACCTGGAGGCCGGCGGCAGTCTCCACCGTGCGCTGGAGAAGGCGCGCGCCAACCCGCTCTACGAGTTTGCCCGCCAACTGCGTAAGCAGCAGGACGATACGCGCACCGTCTTCGACATGGCGATCAACCAGAAGGACGCCGGCAAGGTGACGCTGGAACCGGCCACCGAGCTTCTGCGCGAAGGTGACCGCGGCAGCGCCCTCTACTTCGTCCAGCAGGGCGCGCTCGAGGTCCGCGTCGGCGGCCGCGTGGTGGCCACCATCGGCCCCGGCGAGATTGTCGGCGAGGTCGCGGTGCTCCTGCGCGAGGAGCCGCTGCGCACCGCCAGTCTCAAGGCGGTGGACTACACCGAGCTCGCCGCCATCCGGACCGATGAGTTCAACCGCATCGCCACCGAGCGGCCCAGCATCCTCGTCAACCTCGCCTACACCCTCTCCCGCCGCATCGACAGCGCCAACCGCATGGCCTGCGACCTCAACCGCGGCCTCGAGGAAGACCTGGAGCGCCTCGCCGGCACGTCCGGAAGCTGCGAGCACGCCTTCCGCAGCTTCGTGCGCGCCATGCCGACTCGGGCCGAAGGGCTCGACGAGATCCGCGAAAAGGCTGAGCGCTACGCCGACCACGCCCTGGAGGTGCGCCGCAATCTCGAGGCCGCCTACCGGAAACTCACCGAACCCACCTCGCCGCCCGGCGACGGGAACGCCTGACCCGCCGACCCGCAGGCGTCGGCTCTGGCGTCGGCGGCGGAAACGCGGTAGGATCCGCCCATGCACATCGCCATCAACTGCCACGCCCTCGTCCCGCCGTTTACCGGCGTCCAGCGGTCCATCCGCGAGATGGTCTACGCCGTCGTCGCGGCCGCGCCGGAGGTGGCCTTCAGCGCCTACGTGCCGCGCGGCTTCGATGCGGCGCTTCTGCCCGACGCGCCCAACTTCACGGTCCGCCGCAGCTGGGCGCTGGGGAAGAACCGCACCCTCCGCATTCTCTGGGAGCAGTTCGCCCTCCCGTCGCGGGTCTGGAAGGACGACGTCGACGTCCTGCATGCGCCCTGTTATGTGATGCCGGTCTGGTGCAGCAAGCCGACCGTCCTCACCGTGCACGACCTCTTCGCACTGCGTTTGCCGCAGCTCTGCACGCGGGCGAACGCCAGCCACTTCCGGCGCTTTCTGCCGAAGTCGGTCCGCCGGGCGCGGGCGGTGGTGACGCCCACCCACGCGGTGAAGCGCGAACTCGTCGACGCGCTGAAGGACCTTCGCAGCGACCATGTCCGCGTCCTGCCCTGGGGCGTGGGCGAACGCTTCGCCCCGGTCACCGATTCCGCCCGGCGCGAAGCGGTGGCCCTCAAGTACGGGCTGCCGCCGCGCTACGTTCTCCATGTCGGCCGGCAGGAGCCGAAGAAGAACCTGGTCCAGCTCGTCCAGGCCTACTTCGCCGCCACCGCCGTCGCCAGGCTGCCCCACCGCCTGGTCCTGGCCGGCCCGGACGGGTGGGGGGGCAAGCGCCTGGACCGGATGATCCGCGAGCTCGGCATCGGGGAGCGGGTGGTCCGGCCCGGTTTCGTTGACGACGAGGACCTCCCCGCCGTCTACAGCCTCGCCGACGCGCTGGTCTTCCCCAGCGTGGCGGAGGGCTTCGGCTTTCCCGTGCTGGAGGCGATGGCCTGCGGCACGCCGGTGATCGCCAGCGACATCCCCCCGCTGCGGGAGGTGGCCGGCGACGCCGCGCGCCTGGTCCGGCCGGGGGACCTGCCCGCCTGGCGCACCGCGCTGGAGGAGACCCTCGCCGACGCGGATGCGCTCCGCCGCCTGGCCGAAGCAGGCCGCCGGCACGCCCGGCAGTACACCTGGGCCGCCCATGGTACGGCGCTGGCGGAGCTCTACCGCACCGTCCTGGCCGAGGATCAGGCCAGCGGTGGGGCGCTGCCGGACGGCGAACCGTCCACCTGATTGGGACCTTGCATGGCCTGGCGAAACGGGACATAGTTCGAGAACCAAATGGTGCAAACCAAAAGAAATGCCCAATCTTTTGTCCGACACCAAGGACCGGCGGGATTTTCCGTGCAAGCCGCCCCGGGATGGGGTAGACTGTCCGCAATACGCCCATTGAATGCAGATTCGCTGTCGCTTCGTACAGCCAGCAGGGGGAGACGGCATGACCTCGTTCCGCCGCATTGCCATGAACCCGGGCGAAGGCCCCGCCGACGCCCACATCAAGGGCAAGAACGTCTCCGTCCAGACCATTCTCGACCTCACCGCCGAGGGCTGCGCGACGACCGAAATCCTGCAGCGCTATCCCCAGCTCGATCGGGAGGATGTGCAGCAATCCATTCTCTTTGCGGCCCAGCACGCGTTGCGCCAGTGCGTCAGCCTCGACTGGGTCAAGGGGGCGGATCCCGCCGCTTCCTGATCGCTCCGTCCGGGATGACGGCCCCCTTCGCATCCAGTTCCATTCTCCCCTCCCTCCTCGGCGGCCTGCCATGACCGGATCGCTTCTGCGTCACCTCATGCGTTTCAGCGTGCGCAAGCTGGCGGTCGAGTGGGCCGCGGCGCTCGAGCGTCCGGCCGAGGCCCAGGCCGTGCGCCTGGCCGCCATCCTGGCGCGCCACGCCGACGCCGCGGTCGGCCGCCGCAACGCCTTCGAGCTCCTGCGCGACCCCGACGCCTACCGCCGCGCGCTCCCCATCCGCAGCTACGAGGACTTCCGCCCCGAGATCGACCGGATGCGCGCCGGCGAGCCGGGCGTTCTCGTCGACGAACCGGTCGAGCTCTTCGCCGTCACCTCCGGCACCACCGGCGCGCCGAAGTATGTCCCGGTCACCCGCTCGATGAACCTGGAGCAGCACCGCTCGCACCGCTGGTGGATGGCGGGACTGGTGGCCGACCACCCGGCGGTCACCAGCGGCAAGCTCTTTACCATTGTCTCGCCCGCCGAGGAGGGGCGCACCGACGGGGGCGTGCCGGTCGGGTCCGCCTCGGGGAAGAACTACCGCAACCAGCCCGTCCCGGTCCGCCGCATGCATGCCGCGCCCTACGAGGCGTTCTGCATCGCGGACTACGAGGCCCGGCACTACGCGCTTCTCGCGTTCGCGCTCGCGGCCGACGTCACCTGCGTCACCAGCGTCAACCCCAGCACCCTGGTCCTCCTGGCCGAGCGCATGCGCCGCGACGGGGCGGATCTGCTGGCCGACCTCCGCGACAGCCGGGGGTGGACCGGACGCGGTTCGCTGGCGCGCTGCCCCCGGCTCGACCCGGCCGAGCGCGCCCGGCTGGAGCGGCTCCTGCGGCCGTCCCGGCGGCGGGTGGCGCACCTGGAGCGGGTCCTGGCGCGCGACGGGGTGCTCACCCCGCAGGCGGCCTGGCCGCGGCTGGCCTGCCTCTGCACCTGGCATGGCGGGAACGCGCCGTTCTACCTCGGCCGGCTGGCCGCGGACTGGGGGCCGGCCCCGACGCGCTGCCTGGGGCTGCGCGCGAGCGAAGGCATGTTCAGCATCCCCCTCGCCGACCGGACCCCGGAGGGGGTGCTCGCGGTCTGGGGGCATTTTCTGGAGTTCCTGCCGGAGGAGGGCGAGCCCACCCCGACCGCGGAGACGCTCCTGGCGCACGAGCTGGAGCGCGGGCGGCGGTATCGGCTCATCATCACCACCTCCGGCGGGCTCTACCGCTACGACCTCGGCGACATCGTGGAGGTGACCGGTCTGCGGGGGCGGGCCCCGGTGGTGGCCTTCCTGCACAAGGCGGGACAGGTGCTCTCGGTCACCGGCGAAAAGGTGACCGAGGCGCAGGCGGTGGCGGCGGGCAAGCGCGCGCTCCGGCCCGCGCCGGCGGGCTTTACGGTCACGCTGGCGCTTGCACAGACGCCGCGCTACCGGGTCTCGGTCGAGTGGGCCGCCGCGGACGCCCCCCGCGACGACGACGCCCGCGCCGCGCTGGCCGAGGCGTTCGACCAGGCGCTCTCGCGCGAAAACGTGGAGTACGCCGCCAAGCGCAAGAGCGGCCGGCTGGACCCGCCGGAGCTGGAGCTCCTCCCCCCGGGCAGCTATGCGGCCTGGCGGCGGGCCCAGGTGGCGGCGGGGCGTCCCGACGGGCAGATCAAGCCGCCGCATCTCCTGCGCGACCCCGCGGCCCTGGACGCCATCCGCTCCGCCGCAGACCCCGACGCCTGAAGGGCAACGTGCGCGACCCCGCACACCGCATCGCTACGGAGCCGACGCCATGGTGGACTACAACCCCGACGAAGGCGAGTTCATCACCGAGACGGTCCCCGCCGGCGCGGCCGGCCGGCGGCTGGACGCCTTCCTCGCCGACCGCCTGCCGGCGCAGAGCCGCTCCTTTCTGCGGCGGCTCATTGACGACGGGCTGGTGGAGGTCGACGGCGCGCGGCCGAAGGCCAGCCGTCGCCTGGAGGGCGGCGAAACGGTGCGCCTCTTCCTGCCGGAGCTGGTGGATCTCGTGGCGCGGCCCGAGCCGATGGACCTCGACATCCTCCACGAGGACGCGGACATCATCGTCGTCAACAAGCCCCCCCGCACCGTGGTCCACCCCTCGCCGGGGCACGAGCACGGGGCGCTCGTCAACGGACTCCTGCATCACTGCGGGACCCTCTCGGACATCGGGGCGCCGCTGCGGCCGGGCATTGTCCACCGGCTCGACCGCGACACCTCCGGCGTTCTCATCGCCGCCCGGCACGACGCCGCGCACGAGCACCTCGCCGCCCAGTTCGCCGAGCGCACCACCGAGAAGGTCTACCTCGCCCTCGTCCACGGCGCGCCCGAGCCGCCGGCGGGACTGGTCGACGCGCGCATCGGCCGCCACCCGCGCCAGCCCGTCCTGATGGCGGTGGTCGAGACCGGCCGCGCCCGCGACGCGCGGACCGACTACGCGACCCTCGAGACCCACGGCCCCTTCGCCCTGGTGGAGTGCCGCCTGCACACCGGCCGGACGCACCAGATCCGCGTCCACATGGCCCACATCGGCTGCCCCATTCTCTGCGACACCTACTACGGCCGCGAGCAGCGCATCACGCGTGCGGAGCTGCTCGGCCGGGGGGCGGGGCAGGCGGCGGGCAAGGCGGCCTCGGTGCTGCTCGACCGGCAGGCGCTCCACGCGCGGCGACTGGGCGTCCACCACCCCGGCACCGGCGAGCGGCTGGTCTTCGAGGCCGACCTCCCCT
>CAZKKD010000143.1:0-9122 GCA_964553265.1 uncultured Planctomycetales bacterium
GGGGGGGGGCTGGGGGAGGGGTGGTCGCTGCTGCCGTCGTTCGACATGCGGACCGGCGGGGCGGGCGTTTTCGTGGCCTGGTTCGACGAAATCTCGTGCATCCGGTCGGTGATCGAGACGCTGCCGGGCGAGGACTGGGTGCGCTACGTGGATCTGCACTACGTCGCCCAGTCCGACAGCATCCGGACCAACCCGAAGACGGTGCTGTACTGCCCCGATGTGCTGGACGATGTGGAGGCGCTCAACCTCTGGACCCGCATCTACGACCGGGAGCAGGAGAAGGCCTGGGCGCAGCTCGGCATCCGGGACGAAGCGCCGCCGCGCGTCACCATCAGCGAGAACCACTGGAAGGACTTCTCGTTCGAACACTCCTACGACGAGACGCTGGCGGTGGGGGCGGAGTTCGGCGTCGACAACATGTTCATCGATCCGATCTGGGAGCACGGCGAAGCGCTGCGACAGACCATCAACGATCTCGTTCCCCCGGACAGGCAGCAGGGGACGCTCCTGGACAAGCTGGAACGCCTCAACATGTGCTGCACGCTCGACTTTGAGGTGGCGGAGATCCTCGGCGGCGAAGCGGGCCTGAAGCGCCTCTGCGACAAGGCGGCGGCCGAGGGGATCCAGGTGATCAGCTGGATGGCCACTCACTACCACCCGCACAGCATGGTGCTGCAGGACAAGGCGCTGGGGCACGGCAAGGGCGGCGTGGTGGCGTGCAAGGAGTCCGGCCGCCATCCGGACACGGGCTACCCGAGCGCGTGCTGGACCGCCAACCTGAACGCGCCGGTCTACGAGCGCATCCGCGAGCAGGTGCTGGGCGTCTGCGAACGGACGGGGCTGAGCGGCTTTCTGTGGGACTCGTACAGCAACCTCGGCTGGTGGCAGGTGGACTACTCCGACGGCAGCATGCGCCCGCAGTGGGACCGGATGGCCCAGCTCTACGCCGACCTGGCGAACAAGGGCCTCTACATCCAGCCGGAAGCGGTGGTGAGCTTCAGCAACCACTCCTGCTGCGGCCTCCACGGCGGGAACGTCTATGCCGGGGACCTTCTCGGCTACTCGTACAACACGGTCATCGGCCTCCACTACGACGGGCGGCAGATCACCGACGATATTCTGAAGGGCGACGCCCCGATCGACGAGTTCTTCCGCTGCTACGCGCACAAGCGGGCCGTCGGCATCCACTTCCAGCGCGTACCGCGGGAGGAGTGGGACGCCGACGCGGCCCGGGCGATCAAGGACACCATCGCCATGTACAAGGCCGCCCGCCCCTTCATGCACCGGCGGACGGTGCTCCACGACGACCGGGGCGTGCTGTGGGAGGGGAAGGACGGGGAGCGCATCCTCTGGACCTTCCGGGAGCAGCCGGCCGAGGAGGCGGCGACCGATCTGCTGAGCGGCGAAGCGGCGGCCGACAGCGGACTGGCCAAGTACCGGGTCTACAGGCTCGGCTGACCAGCAGTTCCCACGAAGCGGCCGGAAGCCGCTTTCCCACGACGGACAGAACCGACGGCGCCCGCTCCAGGCCGGAGCGGGCGCCGTGCACATTGCCGCAGGACTTCGCGTCCGGGTCAGGTGTGGTCGAGGTAGGCGCGCTTGATGTCGCCGACGAACTGGCGCTGATCCATCCCCCACTTCTCGTCGCTGAAGATCTCCACCTCGTTCCAGCCGGCGAACCCGGCGTCCTCCGCCCAGCCGCGGATGGTGGGGATGTCGATGCAGCCTTCGCCCATGAGGCCGCGGTCGTTGAGGAGGTCGCGGGTCTCCACCCGCCAGTCGCAGATGTGGAAGGCGAAGAGCGTCTTCATCTGGCCGGCGAGGCGGATTTCGGCCTCGAGGTCGGGGTCCCACCAGAGGTGATAGACGTCGACCGCGATGCCGACGAAGGGGTGGGCGATCTCCTTGCAGATGGCGCGGGCCTGCGCCATGGTGTTGACCGCGCTCCGGTCGGCGGCGTACATCGGATGGAGCGGCTCAATCGCGAGCTGGACGTTGTTGGCCTCCGCATGCGGCACGACCGCCGCGATCCCGTCGGTGATCTGGCGCCGGGCCTCGGCCAGCGGCATGCCGGGGATGGCGCCGCAGACGAGGACCACCATCGGTGCGCCGACGGCCGCGGCCTCGTCGATGCAGCGCTTGTTCTCCTCGATGGCGGCCTCGCGCTCCTTGGCGGACGCGCCGGGGAAGAAGCCGCCGCGCACGAGCGCCACGACCTCCAGATCGGACGCGGCGAGGCGCTTGCCGGCCGCCTCCGCGCCGAGCGGCTCCAGGACGTTCCGCCAGACCGTGATGCCGCCCACGCCGGCCTCCTGGTAGTGGTCGATGCATTCCTCCAGCGACCAGGGCCTGGTGGTGATGGTGTGGATGGCGAGACGGCTGAAATCCTTCAATTCCGAGGGGGGCATGGCGTCCTCCGTGTCTGGGCGAATGGGGTCAGGAACTCGGCCCGGTCCGAAGCGGGGCCGGTCCGTCGACTCAGCCCGCCTGGGTCTGCTGGTCGGCGGGGAGCTCTTCGACAATGCAGTCGTTGGCGTAGGTGCGCTCGGGCAGCACGATGACGACGTTGGCGGCCCTGGCGTTCTGGTCGTGCAGGATCGGCGCGTGGTGCCAGACGCCGGGCTTGAGCGCGACGAAGGTGCCCTTCGGGACGCGGAAGAGGCGGACCCGGTCGTGCGGGACCTCGCCGTTCGGCGTCGCGATCGCAACGTGGATGAGGACGTCCGCGTCGAGCGGCAGGATGCCTTCGCCGCAGGCGGTGTGGTACTCGGTCACGTCCACGACGGCGGGGCGGTCCTCGACGCGGCAGACCGAGAAGCTGGCGATGCCGTGCCCGCCGAGGTTGAGCGGTACCATGTCGCGGAAGAACTGGATGGGCGGTGCGCCGATGACGATGGCGTCCGGGTCGATGAGGTCGGCGAACTCGCCGAACGGGGCGAAGGCGTCGCGGGAGAGCTCTTCGATCGGGGTGGTGCGCATGGGTCGTCTCCTTGCCTGGGGTCGGAAATGCGGCGCAACGCCGTCCCGGGCATCCGCCGCGCGGAGCCGCGGGGTTCGATCAATACGGTGGCTGGCGCTGCGCCGGTGTCAAGGGCGTATCGTCGTACTCGTGGCCAGGCACGCCGCGGCTCCGGCCGTGCCAGCCGTAGTGGCCGAAGCCGTTGTAGTCGGTCTCGCGGCACCAGGCGTCGACGAGCGCACGCATGCGGTCGAGCGTCTCCGCGTGGCGCGACTCGACCGCCAGATTGACGAGCTCGCCGGGGTCGCGTTCGAGGTCGAAGAGCTGCTCGCGGTGGCGCCCCCAGCTGTAGAGGACGTACTTGTGCCGGCCCGCGCGGGCCATGAGCCCCTTGGCGCCGCGTTCGCGCGGGTGGCCGAAGTGGGTCTCGATGACCACGTGGTCGCGCCACTCCGGGCCGGCGGCGCCTTCCAGGGCCGGGCGGAGGCTGGTCCCGCGGGCGCCGTCGGGCGGGGTGAGGCCGGCGTAGTCGAGGGCGGTGGCGTAGAAGTCGAACGCGCTGTGGACCAGGCGGCCGTCCACCCCGCCGTTGCCGTCGGCGCCCGGCGCCTTGACGAGGAACGGCACGCGGGCGACCTCCTCGAAGAGGGCGGTCTTCTGGTTCCAGCCGTGCGCGCCGGCTGCGTCGCCGTGGTCGCTGGCGTAGACGATGAGCGTGTTCTCCCACTGGCCGCTGTCGCGCAGGGCGTCGAGGATGACGCCGAGGCCGGCGTCGACGAACTCGGTCATGCGGGCGTAGCCGTGGCGCAGGCGCCGCCACTCCTCCTCGGTGTAGTAGGGGCCGACGTAGACGTTGGGGAGGCTCTCCTGCTCGCGGCTGAGCGCTTCCGGCCAGGCGGAGCCGCGCCCGGCGTTGGGCGGAAGGTTGGGGCAGTCGGCCACGGGGGCGTCGGGGATCTGCCCCCAGGGGAGCCACTGGTGCCGGGCGTGCTCGCAGACGTTGTGCGGGTTGTCGAAGCCGCAGACCAGGAACCACGGGCGGTCGTGCGCTTCGCGGAGGAACGCGGCCGCCGCGCCGGGGAGCTCCGCGTCGTTGAAACCGCTCAGGCGGCGGAAGCCGTGGACGTTCTCTTCCGGCATGGCGATTTCCGGCACGTGCCACTTGCCGCCGTAGGCGCAGTCGTAGCCGGCTTCGGAGAGGAGCCGCCCGAGGCCGCGGGGCAGGTCCGCCTCGCCGATCGGCTGGCTGTTCCAGGTGATGCCCAGCTCGTGCGGATAGCGCCCGGTGAACATGCTCGCCCGGCACGGGGTGCAGAGCGGGAAGGGGCAGTACGCATCGGTGAAGCGGACGCCGGCCCCGGCCAGCCCGTCCATGTGCGGGGTCTGGAGGTCCTCGTTGCCCGCGCAGGACAGCATGTGATGCGCCTGCTGGTCGCTGAAGACGTAGAGGATGTTCGGTCGGTCAGCCATGGGGCTTTCTCCTCGTCGGGATCGCCGGAGTCAGATCTCCGGCAGATCGATCCACTTGCGCTCGGCCCAGCTCTGGAGGCCGGCCTCGGCCATCTGCACGCCCTTGGCGCCTTCGCGGAGCGTCCAGCGGAAGGGCTCGTCCAGGACGACATGGCGGAGGAAGAGCTCCCACTGGATCTTGAAGGCGTTGTCGTAGCTGCAGGTGTCGGGCGCCTCCTGCCAGCCGCCGTAGAAGTCGAGGGGCTGGTCGATGTCGGGGTTCCAGACCGGCTTGGGCGTTTCGGCCGCGTGCTGGCACCAGCACTTGCGCAGGCCCGCGATGGCGCTGCCCTTCTCGCCGTCGACCTGGACGACAAAGAGGTCGTCGCGTCGGACGCGGGTGCACCAGGAGCTGTTGATCTGCACGAGGGTGCCGTCGGCGAGCTCCACGGTGGCGTAGGCGAGGTCGTCGGCGGTGGCCTTGTAGCGCTCGCCGCGTTCGTCGACGCGCTCGGGGACGCAGGTGGCGCCGACGCAGCTGATCGCCTTGCAGGGGCCGAAGAGGTTGTCGATGACGTAGCGGTAGTGGCAGAGCATGTCCACCATCATGCCGCCGCCGTCTTCCTTCCGGTAGTTCCAGCTCGGCCGCTGCGGGGGGGCGTCCTCGGCCGTGCCCTCGAAGACCCAGTAGCCGAAATCGCCCTTGACCGACAGGATGCGCCCGAAGAAGCCCAGTTCCATCAGCTTCTTCAGCTTGCGGAAGCCCGGCAGCCACAGCTTGTCCTGGACGACGCCGTTCTTGAGGCCGGCGTCCTCGCAGAGTTTGGCGAGGCGGAGGGCCTCGTCGGTGGTGGTGGCGGTGGGCTTTTCGCAGTAGATGGCCTTCTTCGCCTTGACCGCCATCTCGACGAAGCGCGCGCGGTGCAGCGTGCTGGAGGCGTCGAAGAAGATGACGTTCTGCGGGTCCTCGATGGCGCCCTGGACGTCGGTGCTGTAGCGGGCGACGCCGTAGGTGTCGGCGAGGGCGCGGAGCTTGTTCTCGTTGCGGCCGGTCAGGATGGGGTCGGGCAGGATGGTCAGGTCGTCGCCGACCTGCACGCCGCCCTGTTCGCGGATGGCGAGGATGGAGCGGACGAGGTGCTGGTTGGTGCCCATGCGTCCGGTGACGCCGTTCATGACGATGCCGATGGTGCGCGTTTCCATGGATCGGTCCCTTTCCAGATCGCTCGAGGAAGGACGGGAGCGCTCGGTGCGTCCCCGCCGGGGCCCGCTGCTGCAGGCGTTCCCGCATTGTGCCGGGTCGCGCCGATTTGCGCAAGGGGGCGGCCGAAACGTCAGGCGTCGAGGCCGAGTTCGTCGGCGACCGCGCCGAGGTAGCTGTCGAGGTCGGCATCGACGAAGTGCCGGTCCGGACCGGGCGGCAGCGCCACGGGGCCGCGGTTGACGACGACCACCGGGCCGGGCGCATAGGCCGGCAGCGCCGCGGCGGGGTGGACCGTAAGCGACGAGCCGAGCACGAGCAGGACGCCCGCTTCCAGGACCGCGGCCTGCGCTTCCGGGAGGGCGTGCACCGGTTCACCGAAGAAGACCACGTCGGGCTTGATGCACCCCCCGCAACGGCAGCGGGGCGCGCCGGCGGTCCGGGCCAGGGACGCGCGGAGGGCCTCGAACGTCCAGGCCTCTCCGCAGGCGAGGCAGTGGCTTGTCCAGTAGTTGCCGTGGACGGCCAGGACGTTCCGCGATCCCGCCGCTTCGTGGAGCGGATCGATGTTCTGGGTCACCACCACTTCGAGGAAGCCTGCCGCTTCCATCGCGGACAGGATCCGGTGGGTCCGCGTCGGCTGGACCCGGTCGAGGATGGCGAGGAAGTCGCGCGTGAAGGCGTAGAACGGCTCCGGATCGCGCTGGAAGGCGTCGATGCGGAAGACCGTGTCCGCATCGTACCGGCCGGTGGCGTACAGCCCTTCGGGCCCCCGGAAGTCGGGGATGCCGGCGGCGGTGCTGACGCCGGCGCCGGTCAGGGCCACGGCGGGGCCGTGGTCGCGAATCCAGGCCGCGCAAACGGCGGGGGAGGGGGGCTGCGGCATCGGGCGTTTCTTCCTCGGCCTCTTCGGCTCGGTGCGGCGTCTGCAGGGGCGCGGCGCCGGTTGGCTATCTTGTCGAGGCGCTGGCGGCTGTCAAGCGGATCGCCGGACAGGCAGTTTCGGTTGCGTTTTCCGTCGGAAACCGGTATACGCAGGAGAACCGGCCGACGGAGCGGATCCGCGGCAGTGCATCCGGCAAGGAGCAGGATATGCAGGTGCAGGTGTTCGACAGCAAGCAGGACCTCGGCGTGGCCGCGGCCGAGCGCGCGGCCGACCGCATCCGGCGGGCGCTGGCCGACCGGGGCGCCGCCAACATCATCCTCGCGACCGGGGCAAGCCAGTTCGACACGCTGGCCGCCCTCGTGCAGGCGCCCGGCATCGACTGGGGCCGGGTGACCGCGTTCCACCTCGACGAGTACGTCGGCCTGGACGATACGCACCCGGCGAGCTTCCGGAAGTATCTGCGCGAACGCTTCGTGGAGCAGATCCCCGAAACGGTGGCCGCGTTCCACTACGTGGACGGCTCCGCGGCCGACCCCGAGGCGGAATGCGCGCGGCTGGGCCGTCTCATCGCCGAGCATCCCGTCGACGTCGGCTGCATCGGCATCGGCGAGAACGGACACCTCGCCTTCAACGATCCGCCCGCCGACTTCGAGACGACGAAGCCGTACCTGGTGGTCGACCTCGACGAGGCCTGCCGGCAGCAGCAGGTGGGCGAGGGCTGGTTCGGATCCCTCGACGAGGTGCCGAAGCAGGCCATCAGCATGAGCATCCGGCAGATCCTCTCCTGCCGGCACCTGGTGGTTTCCTGCCCGGACGAACGCAAGGCCGCGGCCGTCCGGGGCGCGGTGGAAGGACCGGTGACGCCGGCCTGTCCGGCCTCGATCCTTCGGCAGCACGCGGAGTGCCGCCTCTATCTCGACGCCGGGTCGGCCAGCGAGCTGCAGGCGGGCTGAACGCCGCCGCCGCGCATGCGCGGGATCCGTCGACAACAACACCGGGGTGGCGCCCGACCGGTTCCGTCCGGCCCGGGCCGCCCCTCTGCACAAGGAATGCGCCATGACAAAGCCCCGCACCCTCGCCGAGAAGGTGTTTGACGCCCACCGGGTGGACCGCCCCTCGGCGGGGACCAACGTGCTCCGCCTGGACCGTGTCTTCTGCCACGAGATCACCACGCCGATGGCGATCAACGACCTGGTCGAACGCGGCCTGGATCGCGTCTTCGACCGGACGAAGATTGCGGCGGTCATCGACCACGTCACCCCCGCCAAGGACACGAAGAGCGCCATCCAGGGCAAGGTGCTCCGCGACTGGGCCCGCCGGCACGAGCTGACGCACTGGTACGATATCGGCCGCAACGGGGTCTGCCATGCGCTCTTCCCGGAGCAGGGACTGGTCCGGCCGGGCTTCGTCATCATCATGGGCGACAGCCACACCTGCACGCACGGCGCGTTCGGCGCCTTCGCGGCCGGCGTCGGGACCACCGACCTGGAGGTCGGCATCCTGAAGGGGCTCTGCAGCTTCCGCGACCCGGAGACGATCAAGGTGATGCTGAAGGGCCGGCTGAAGAAGCACGTCACCGCGAAGGACGTCATCCTGCGGGTCCTGAAGGAGCTCACCGTCAAGGGGGCGACCGACCACGTGATCGAGTTCCACGGTCCCGTCGTCGAGCGCATGGGCATGGACGAGCGGATGACCCTCTGCAACATGGCCATCGAGGCCGGCGGCACGAGCGGAGTCTGCATGCCGGACGAGACCACGGTCGATTACCTCTGGCCGCACATCAAGAACGAGTTCAAGAGCCGGAAGGGCGCACTTGTGGCCTACCGCGCATGGACCAGCGACCCCGGCGCCGCCTACGCGCGTGAGATCGAGATCGATGTGCGGGACCTCGTCCCCCAGGTCACCGTCGAGTACAAGCCCGACCAGGTGCGCGACGTGGACGAGGTGGCCGGCGCGCCCGTCGACCAGGTCTACATCGGGTCTTGCACCAACGGGCGGCTGGAGGACCTGCGCGTCGCGGCGAAGATTCTGAAGGGCCGGCGCATCGCCGACACGGTACGCGGCATCGTGAGCCCGGCGACAAGCACCATCTACCGGCAGGCGGAGGAAGAGGGCCTGCTCGGCATCTTTGCCGACGCCGGATTCTGCGTCACGAACCCCACCTGCGGCGCATGCCTGGGGATGAGCAACGGGGTCCTGGCGCCCGGCGAGGTCTGCGCCAGCACCACCAACCGCAACTTCGCCGGCCGGATGGGCAAGGGCGGCATGGTGCACCTCATGAGCCCCGCCACCGCGGCGGCCACGGCCGTCGCCGGCGCCATCGCCGATCCGCGCGCGCTGCCCCCCAAAGGCAAGGCGGCCGGAAAGAAGAAGCGAACCAGCGCCGGCAAGGGCAAGTAGGGCCCGCGGCGAATCGTTTGGATCGGACGGGCGTCCGGCAACAGGCTTTGCGAACGAGTGAAGGAGCGGACCATGGCACGCCCCCTCAGCAGCGTCGCCCCCGAGTGGTGGGACTACACGACGCTCGACAAGGATCTTCTCGACGAAGCCGCCCGCCTGGACGAGGCGGGGCTGCGCGCGCTCGCGCGGGACGGCTTCAGCGTTTCGTTCTACGACACGCCGCAGGA
>CAZKKD010000144.1:0-9071 GCA_964553265.1 uncultured Planctomycetales bacterium
TGTTCCGTTCCTGCGATTCCGTTCTGAATGCGGCGGCGCGATTGCGGCAAGAGATTCCCTCTCCCCTTGGGAGAGGGTCAGGATGAGGGCCTTGGTGTACGGTGGACGCGCCGGCGGCCTCCTCGCCCCGGACGCTGCGGGAGTTCGCACGCGGGCGGCGTCCCGGTGCGCGGTCAGGCGTGGCAGAGGGTGCGCGCCAGGATCTCGTCCTGCACCTGTTCCTCGAGGGCGACGAAGCGGGCGGAGAGGCCGGAAATGCGCACGGTCAGATCGCGGTGGCGTTCCGGGTGGATGCGGGCGTCGCGGAGGGTGTCCGGCGAGACCGCGTTCAGCTGCAGCGTTGCGCCGCCCATCCGGCAGAAGGCGCGGATCGCCCCCGCGAGGCGGTCCGGGTCGAGGCTGGCCCCGATGGGCAACTGCACGTCGAGGAGAGCGTTGCCCGGATAGTCGCGCAGGTCGACCGCGCCGAGCGAGGCAAAGGTCGCCGGCAGATCGCCGCAGGGCCGCACCCGTCCCGGCGCCACCCCCTGGCTCAGCAGGTCGCCGGCGCGGCGGCCGTCGGGGGTGGCGCGCGTGTCGCGGCCGAAGTGGACGAACATGTAATAGACGAAGAGGCTGGCCTGGAACGGGCCGCCCCGTTCGTTGCGGAGCGTCCGACAGAACGCGGCCACCTCCGCGGCGAAGCGGGCCGCGAGGGCGTCGACCGCCGGCTCGCCGTGGCCGAACTTCGGCAGCGCGACCGCGCGCGCGCGGAGCGCCTCGTGCCCCCGCCAGTCGGCGGCCAGTGCGCAGCGGAGACCGGCCAGCGTCACCGCGCCTTCCTCGTAGACGAGCGTGCGCACGACGTGGAGCGAGTCGACCACCGTCGCAAAGCCGTTGAGCGCGATGCCGGCGGGGTTGTGGCGTGCGCCGCCGGCGGTGTAGTCGCGTCCCGATTCGATGCAGCCGTCCAGCGTGGTCGAAAACCAGGGGCACGGGTGGCGGTCGGACCAGTCCCGCCCCAGTTCCTGCAGCCAGGACGCGCCGGCGGCCATGGTGCGGAAGAGGGTCTCGCGGTAGCGCTGGTAGAACGCTTCGAAGGTGGGGGCGGCTTCGATGACGGCCGGCAGCGTGTCCACCAGGTCCGCCGGCACCTCGGCGCCGTCGGCCAGCGGCTGGAGGGTGAGGTCCAGGACGCGGGCCATGTTGAGGTAGTAGTAGGCCCCGGCGCTGTGCTCCACCCCCTCGCAGATGGTCTCCTGGCAGCCGCCGTTGACGTAGAGCCGCGCCTCGGCCTCGGTCTTGCCCGCCCGGACGCAGGCCGGGATGAGGACCTCGTCGTTGAGGAGCGCGAAGTGGTTGTGGCCGGCCAGGACGCTCTCGGCCACCAGGCGGAGGCTGTCCGGCGGGGCGTCGGGCGCGAGGCGCACGTTCAGCTTGGGATTGGTCAGGCCGTGGGCGCGGTGCGTTTCGATGACGAGGCGGGAGAGCTCGTTCCAGACCGGCCGTCCCGCCGCGTCGCAGCCGCCGAGGGGGAGGCAGGTGCTGGTCTCGGGCCAGGCATTGTCGTCGAGGTGGAACTTCGCGTCGGTGTGCGCCATCCACCGGGCCAGCAGGTCGCCCGCTTGCGCTTCGTCCATGCGTCCGGCGGCGCAGTCGCGGCGGTAGAGATCGATGAGCAGGCGATCGAGGTGGCCGAGAACGGAGATGCCGATGCCTTCGAGGGACGCGGTGGCTTCGCGGAGAAACAGGATCGCCGCCAGGCCTTCGTAGAAGGTGCGGGGCGGTTCGGCCGGAATGCGGCGCGCCGTCGCGGCGATGGCGTCCAGGTTGCGGTGGACGGCCGGGTCGGTTGCGCCGGCGCGCATCGCTTCGGCGCGCTCGGCAAAGCGTTCGGCGCACCGGAGGAGGGCGCGGGCTGTGCGCGCGGCGCTGTGGAGGAAGGCGGCGGCCTTCGAATCGGCGGTGCGCCGGCGTTCGTCGATCTCGGCCAGGATGCCGTTGACGCCGACGGCAAGGAGGCGGGTGTAGCCGAGACTGTGGTGATCGATGTCGAAGTCGCCATTGCACTGCCAGAGCCGGGGTTGCGTCTCGCGGCGACCGGCCTCTTCCGGCCGGGTGATCCGGGGGGCGGCCGCGAAGGCGGCGATCCGTCCGGCTGCGGGGGAGGCGGGGCGCGTGTTCTGCTGGAGGAGGAGCGCGGCCGCGACCAGCGGTCCGGGGTTGCCCCAGTTCTCGGCCGGTCGCACGCCCAGTTCGAAGTAGAACGGGCTGTGGGGAAAGAGGACCGGTTCGCATTCCTCGGCAATCGCTTCCATGAGCGTCGCTTTCCGGGCGCAGGCGTCGCTGTCCGGGGCGGCGGCCAGGCCGTCGGCGAAGCGCTGCCGGATGCGCTCCCGACGGGTCCGGTACGCAGCTGCTGCGGCGGACGGCGGCTCTTCCTGCAGGCGGGCGTTGCGGATGCCGTTGTAGTATTGGGCGAGCTCGTTATGTAATTGTTGCATGAGAGGTCTCCCTGTTTTCGTCTCGGTTTGTCTCCTTCACACACCAAAATAGCCGTTGACGTTCGGATCGCCAGAAAGGAAGGGTTTGAAAAACGTGCAGAAATGGTTTAAATATGTTGCATGAAGACACGGGACGAAAACCACGTGCTCTGCTGGACCCGGGAGACGCCGCCGCTGGATGGGCCGGTCTGGCCGTCGCTGGCCGGCGACCTGGACGGCGGCGTGGGCTCCCGGTACGAGACGCTGCCCGCGTTCTTCTGTCCGCATGTCGTGACCCGCGGACGCGGGCGCGTGTGCTGGGAGGGCGGCGAGCGGCGTGTGCAGCGGGGCGACATCTTCTGCCTCTGGCCGGGGCGCTGGATTGTCTACGAGACCGAGCCGGTCGCGCCGTGGCGCTTCTTCTGGTTTCACCTGCAGGGCGAAGGGGTCGATGCGTTCGCGCGGGCCTGCGGTTTCGCGCCGGAGGGGCTGGCCGGGCGGGCCCGGGATCCGGCCGGCGCCATCCGGAGCGCGGCGGATCTCCATGCTGCCTACGGGCGGCGTGGTCCGGGCGACGCCCTGCGGGTGGTGAGTGCGCTGCACGCGTTCGCCGCCGCCTGCAACGCCGACGAGTCCCTGCCGGCGGCCTCGGATGCGGAGCGCCTCGTGGAGCGGGCGGTGGCGCTCGCCGAGGGGTTGCTGGCCCGCGGCGTCAACGTGGGCGAGCTGGCCGATCGCCTCGGGGTGAGCCGGGCCACCCTCTTCCGCGCCTTCCGGGCGGCCCTGGGGCAGAGCCCGATCGCCTACCTGGCCGGCGTGCGGCTGCGCCGCGCGGCGGAGCTCCTCCTCACGACGGACCACAAGGTGGCCCTCATCGCCCGGAGCGCGGGCTTCCGCTCGGAAAAGTACTTCATCACCGCCTTCCGCAAGGAGCACGGCATCCCGCCGGCGGCGTTCCGGACGCGCCTGCGGCAGCAGCGACAGTCGGCGCAGACGGGGCGGACGGCGGGAAACGCTTGACGGCGCGGTGCGGTCCGGTCGCCGGCGGCCGCGCTGCAAAGCCTTGCGCCGCGATCGGGGCCGATCTGCAGGCGCGCCTCCGCGCCTGGCACGACAGCACCCCCTGGTACGCCGACCGGCCCGCCGCGAACTGACCCCGCTCAGGCAGTCGCCGGCTGCGTCGCGGGGGTGACGGTCTGCTGCACGACGCGTCCGCCCTCCGTCGCCACCTCCACCACCGCACCGGGCGCGTGCAGGCGGAAGTGGACGTCCCAGCGGGCGGGCCACGCCGGCAGGATGCGGAGCTCGCCGTGCTGGTGCTGCAGGAGCATTTTCTGCAGGGCAAGCATCCCCGTCCCGCCGTGGTCCTGGTCGGGCACCCAGTCGCAATTGGGGCCGTGGAATCCCGGAAAGCGGATCGCCTCGCAGCGGGGGAACTTGCTGTGCGCCCGTTGCGCGGGCGTGGCGGCCTCGGGGGCGAGCTGGGCGGTCAGGAGATCGGCCGCTTCCTCGCCGCGGCCGACCAGGGCGGCGTGGATCGCATCCTGGAACCAGCCGCCGACGGTCCGCTGCCGCCGGGCGTCGTAGGCTGCCTCACCCTCGGCGTGGAGGGGGCCGCCCAGCGCGCCCAGGGGATACGGGAAGACGGCGTAGAGCTCGGGATTCTCCATGTTCTTCAGGTCGTCGAAGGTCTCGGCCGGAAGAATGCGGAGCGGCTCGTCCGCCGCTTCGCGGCCCACCGGGACCGGGGGCAGCGCAGCGCGGTAGTCGCGGCAGAAGGCGCGTTCGTCGGCGGAAAGCTGGCCGTCGGGCAGGGCCAGCAACCGGTCGAGAACGTGCGCGAGGCCCGCCAGCTCGGGCGTGGGATTGGTCGCGTCGTGCCACGTTTCGAGCGACTGCGCCGGCGCGAAGCGGACCCGGCCGTCGGCATCCCGGTCGGTGTAGTACGCGTGGTAGAAGCGGAGGATGTCGAGGACCAGCGGCCGCGCGCTCGCCGCCCACCAGGCCGTGTCCCCGGTGTGCGCCAGGGTCTCCAGGAGGATCGTCGCGAGCTCCAGGCCGCCCTGCCAGTACCGCCGGATGTAGCGGTTGACGGTGAGGCCCGGCGGCAGATCGTCCGGGCGGTCGTAGCCGTAGTTGTCGTTGCGGTAGGTGCCCCACATCGTCATCGTCTCGGGGAAGAAGATCCCCGGCAGGCCGAACTGATCCCGGCACCGCGCTTGCGCCACCGGGCGGGCCATGGCGAAGAGGTCGAACCACGGCTCGAGGAAATCCCAGTCGCCGGACGCCAGCAGCGGCCAGTAGATGAGGCGCGTGTTCTGAAACCAGTACCCCCCGCCCCAGCGGCGGTAGTCGGGATTGAAGACGCGCGGCCCGTCCCATTCCGGCCGCATCTCCTCGGGGCCCTCGGCGGTGAAGATGGAGCCGTTGAACTTGATCGGGAACGCGCCGCGCCCCGCGCAGGCGGTCGCGTAGCGCTGGAGCGCGTAGGCCTGCGTGATGGCCTCCGCCGCCGCGTCGCCGGTGACGTGGACAAAGCTCCGCGCCCAGAACGCTTCCCACCAGGCGGTGTGCGCCGCGAAGGCCTCGTCCGGGTCTGCGGCGTCCGCCGCATCGGCCAGGTTCCGCAGCATCTCCGCCCAGGCCTCGACGGTCGGGGTCCGCGCGGTGTGCACGGCGATGGTGAAGGTGACGCGGCGGACCGGCTCCGTGCACTGCAGCACCTGCTCGGCCAGGGCGCCGCCGGTCTCCACCGCGCCGGCGTCCGCCCCGGCGAGGCAGCCGAAGGTGCGGTCGACCAGCGGGTCGTCGACCTGCCCGACAAGCGCCCCCAGCCCCTGGTGCGCCAGGAGGCCCGGCAGGATGGAGGCGGCGTTGCGGTGGTAGAGGCCGATCCGGTCCGGCCCGCAGAGGGGCGGGGGCAGGAGCGCGTCCGGCTCTTCGACCGCATGTTCGTGGACACCGTCCTGCCGCATGCTGCCGCCGGATTCGCCGGGGTCGAGCGTCCGGCGTTCGGTGCGCCAGGCGCCGAGGAGCAGCCGCCAGCGGTGCGCTTCGGCGCTGGTCACCTCGATCCGGAGGACCGGCCGGTGCGCGTCCGCCCAGAGGCGGAGCTGCGCGGCGGGCGCGTCGGGCGGCCCGTACCGGAGGGTGATGCAGCCCGACTCGAGGTGGAGCGTCTGGTCGAAGCCCGCCGCCGCCCAGTCCGCCAGCGGCGCGTCCGCGTCGAGCGTGACCGTCCCCAGCTTCACGAGCCGGTGGAGTTCGTCCCAGGCGTCGGTCTTGGAGAGAAAGAGCCGCGGGCGGCCGTCGTCGGTGGCCCAGACGTTGGCCCCGAGGTCGCCGTTCCCGAGCGACATCGATCCGAGGCTGGCCCGGCTCGGCCGATCCCAGGTGACGTTGCAGATCCGGATGTCCATGGTGGTCGCCTTTTCGCGCGGGTGTCGTGGTCGCCTGCGCCACGGCCGCACCTTCCGCAGCGCCGCCGGCATTGTGACAGCCCGGGCCGGACCGTCAACCGCATTTCTTGCGCCACTGCCTTGCGTCGGGCGGGGCCTGGCGCAGGACCTGTGTCGGACGGGGGTCTGTGTCCAGGATGGTGATCGGATGCGCGAGCGGGCGCGCGCGTGGCGGGTCAGCCCTGCGTCGCGGCCTCGAGGAGGGCGATGCTCTCGGTCTGGTTGTTGCTGCGGGCCACGTCGAGCGGCGTGGCGCCGCCGGCGGTGCGGGCGTCGGGGTCGGCGCCGCGTTCCAGGAGGAGCGCCACCGTCTCCTTGTGCCCGCCGCAGGCCGCGCCATGGAGCGGGGCGGCGTCGGTGAAGAGGTCAATCCCCTGCGGCCGGCTGCGCGCGTTGGGGTCGGCTTCCCGGTCGAGAAGCATTCCGGCAATCTCCGCGTGCCCGCGCAGGGCTGCGCCGAAGAGCGGGGTGATGCCGGCTTCGCTGCGGTTGGGGTCCGCCCCGTGCGCCAGGAGCCGGCGGACGATGGCCGGGTGGTCCCCCGCCGCGGCGCTGAAGAGCGGGTTGACCTGCGGAAGCGCGTCGGGTTCGGCCCCCGCGGCCAGGAGTGCCTCGGCCTTCGCGTCGTTGCCGGCGTAGGCCGCCATGCCGAGTTCGGTGGCGAGACGCATGCGCCGTTCCTGCCGGTGCATGTGGACCAGCGACGCGATGACCGCCACCAGCAGCGCCGGCAGCCCGACCGCGAACGCGGCCTCCGGCGACGCGGCCCAGGCGAGCGCCGTCACGGCAAAGGCGACGCCGAGCGCCGCCAGCGGTACGCGCACCAGCCCCCAGAGGCTGGCGAAGGGGGCGGGCGCGGTGTCGGGTGCTTCGGTCGGCATCCGGGGCCTCCTGCCGGTCGACGCGGGCCGGGATGGGCTCGCGTCCCCGGGTCGGCCGGCAGTCTACCCGAACGGACCGGACGGGACAAGGACGGAATCCGCGCCCGCCGGAATCCGCGACCGCGGGGCCCCTCCGTTCTCCCTCTCCCGCCGGGAGAGGGCCGGGGTGAGGGCGTCCGCGTTGACGAAAGCCCTTCTCCCTGAACCTTCTCCCGCCGGGAGAGGGGAAGCCCGTTCGCGCCGTGGCAGAATCAGTCCCGGTGGAAACGGTGCGAACCGAATGGCCCGGTCCGCAACCGCACCCCTCAGCCGCAGAGGTCGAGGACCGCGTCGACCCAGGCCCTGTAGTTCGCCGCCAGGCGCGGACTCACCGCGCTGATGGGCCCGGCGCTTGCGGCGAAGACCAGCCGCTCGGTGCCGTGCGCGAGCATCTCCTCGATGCGCGCGCGGATCTGCGCCGGTTCGGCCGCTTCCAGCTCGTCCCACTCCAGGTTGCCGAAGAGGGTGAGGCGGTCGCCCGCGATGGCCCGCGCTTCGGCATAGGTGACGTCGCCGGCTGGCGGCGGCTCGACGGGGTCGGTCCCGTCGGCGCCCATGGCGATCATGCCTTCCAGCGCGCGGCGGACCTTGCCGTGGCAGTGGATCTTCACCAGGGCGCCGCGTTCTTTCAGCAGGCGCACGATCTGGCCGTCGTAGGGGACCACGTACTCGTCGTAGGCCGCGGGCGGCATCATCGGCGGGGTGCACTGTTCCGAGCCGCCGAAGTTGATCGCGGTGTCCATCGGCTCGTCGAAGACGCGGTCGAGGATGGCGAGGTACCGCCGCGTGATCTCTTCGCAGACCTGGCCGAAGAGATCCCGCTCCGTGAGCGAGAGTTCGAGAAAGAGATCGAACGGCATCGCCCCGCTGATGCAGACGATGGGCGAGGAGATCCCCGCCATCGGCAGGCCCGCCTCGCCCAGGGCGTCGGCGCGCCGGTAGCTCGCCTTCGCGTGCTCGATCCAGGCCTCGTCCAGCGACCAGGGCACGTCCATCACCGCCTCCAGGTCTTCCCGGCTCTCGACCGCGTGCTTGATGTGCCAGGTGGTGCAGGCGCCGCGGCGCGTCTCGCGGATGGCGGTCAGATCCTTGTGCGGCGTGCGGATGGTGGTGCAGGACTGGTGGCGATCCGCGGTTTCGAGGATTTGCTCGTGGTGGAGGGCGCTCGGGTGGACCATGACCAGGCGGTTCTGCCCCCCGATTCCCCAGCCGACAAAGTCGTCCGCGTGCGGCCGGACGTGGGCCAGCAGGTCCCGGTAGAGCGGATCGGCCTGCCACGCGTTCTGAAAGTCGCCCGCCTCGCCCGGTTCGCCGTGGATGCAGAAGCCCTCCCGCAGCCAGATCGGCGGCCGGTCCACCGGTTCGCCCCGCAGGGCGGCGCGCATGCGCGCCCGGCCGGTCATCTTGCTTCGCGAATTCGCTCGACAGCTTTGGCAATCGTGCACGGCAGTCATCCCGGTCTCCTCTCTTGAAGTCTCCCGAACGTGACTGTATTATGCCATGCAGACGATTCGGTGTCTTTCGCCGGAGCAGAAAAAGATTTCGCAAAAATCGTCACAATGCAGGAGAACCCGCCATGCCGGATGCCGAACTGCCCGGCCCCATGCCCATCGAGATGCTGACCGTGGTGGCACACCGCCGGCACCCGGCCGACCTGGAAACGCGCTGCGTCAGTCGGCCCGGCCACCTGATTCACCTGATGGAGACGGGCGAGTACACCCTCGTCACCAATGGCCGCCGCTACCGGATGCGTCCGGGCGACGTCATCTACTATCACGACGGCGAGGACGTGCTGTGGGAGAAGGGGCCCGAAGAGGTGACCTTCCTCACGGTCGGATTCTTCGCGCCGTCGCTGGAGCCGCCGGCCGTGGACGAGCGGCACTTCCCGTCCACCCCGGCGCTGCGGAAGGGGTTCCGGCGCGCGGTGCGCCTGGCCGGCGAGCCGTCCGGCCTCCAGCGCGACCTGCGCCTCTACGCGGCGGTGCTGGAGATTGTCGGCTCCCTCCCGATCCCGCTGGGCCGCGCCGGCGCGGTGGACCCGGCCTGCGCGCTCTGGTGGGAGATCGAAGGCTGGCTCCGGCGGGCGAAGCGGTACCGCGTTTCGCTGGACGAACTCGTCGGCCGCTGGGGGCGGAGCCCCGCCACGATTGCCCGGTCCTGCAGGCAGGCCACCGGCCAGCCGCCGATGCGCCGGGTGGCGACGCTGCGGATGGACGAGGCGCGGGGGCTCC
>CAZKKD010000145.1:0-9057 GCA_964553265.1 uncultured Planctomycetales bacterium
GGCGGTGACCGGCGGGCTCTTCTGCAATGCGGAAACCGAGCACTGGCTTGCCATTACGTGCCGCCGCCCACACGTCGGCTACATCCTCAACATCGAGGACGCGGGGCAGGGGGTGGGGTACGACTTCACGCTGCACGCACCGTTCGAGATCGGCGACAACCTGCGCATGCCCGAGATCAAGCTCTACTACGGCGCCACCGCGGAGGAGATGTGGCGGTGGCTGGGCTGGTACGTTACCTTCTATTATGAAGAACCGCCGGCCTGGACGCGGCGGACCGTCTTCATGGAAGGCGTGGCCTGGAACAACCGGCCGACCTGGACCGAGCAGGCCGATTCCTGGGAAGAACGCCTGGACCGGGAGGAATGCGACGGGGTGAGCTACTGCCTCGTGACCAACCGGCCGATCAGCAGCGGAACGCTTCCGATCGGGTACGAACCCGACCCGAACCACGGCACGAAGGCGGAATTCAAGGCCATGTGCCGGCGGATGGCGGACCGGGGCGCGCCGGTGTTGATCTGGATGAGCCACAGCGGCCTCGTCATGGGCGCGCCGGACATCGACGACGACTGGTTTATCCGCGGCATCAATGGCGAGGCAAACGCGGGTTGGGGCAGCCGCGACGGGGGGATGCTGATGTGCAATCCGGGGCATCCCGGCTATATTGAATACACCAAGACATGGATCCGGTTCTACATCGGCGAGTGCGGCTGCAAGGGCATCTTCTTCGATTGCCTGGGCTGGGCGTTTCCGCCGGACTACCGGCCGCGCGACTTCATGCGGTATCCCGGCGACACCAACCTGATGACGATCCGGTTCATGGAGGAGGTTTACGCCTGCGTCAAGGCATGTGATCCGGAGGCCATCGTGCTCGGCGAGGGGGTGAGCCTGGAGGGTCCGGTGGACATCTTCTCGATCGCCGGGAACCCGGTCCGGGCGATTGACGGCATGGGGCCGCGCGACTTTTTCCTGTATTTGAACCGCTTTGCCCCCAAGACGATGACCATCGACCAGGGGGGGCGCCTGTTCCCGTCGTCGGGGATGTGCGTCGCGGACAAAATGGACGCTCCCGGGGCGATGGAACGGAACCGCTATTTCACCCAGATTGTACACAAGTACGGGCCGGACAAGGCATTTGTCCACCTTCCCGGGGACCTGTCGATCCTGCCGGCAGAGAACCTTCTGTTTTTCCCGCGCAAGGGCGAAGCCCCCCCGAATACGAAGTTTTTCCCGCCCCGGGATATCTTTTCCCTTCCGGAGCCCTGGAACGAAGTGACGGTCCTCCGCGAAAAAATTGAAAAAACCGAGTACTCGCGGGGCGAGGACGGACGCTTCCATGGCGTAACCGCCGGTATTTACGAGATGCTGCAGGGGTAAGCCGGCTCTCCGGCGGTCAGGGGGAAAACCGAACAGGGAATTCGAAAAAGGGCTGGCGTTCGCCCGGAATTCCCGTATAGTTTGCCTCCTCTAACGCCGGTCGGTCCGCTTTCGGATTGGGATCGACGGACACCGAAACCTATCTTCGGCGTACCCGCCCGCGGCTCCGCTACCAAAGCGGTTACAGGGCGGTCCATCAGCGCGAGGAGCGACATGACGATACGTGCCGTGCTCCTGGGACTCCTGGGAGCCTCCGCGATTGCAGGTCTGTCGTACTTCAACGACTGGGTGCTTCGCCAGACCTCGCTCATCAGCAACAACCTGCCCATCTCCGTATTCGGCTCGCTGGTCCTGTTTGTGCTCGTCTTCAATCCGCTGCTTTTCCGGCTGCGGAAGCGCTGGGCGCTGACAGGGGCGGAACTTGCTGTCGCGATTGCGCTTACGTTGGCGGCATGCGCCGTTCCCGGCGCGGGCCTGATGCGCACATTCCTTACGACCCTCATGATGCCGCACAAGTTCGCGCAGACGGAATCGGGCTGGAAGGGGGATCGGGAAGCGATCAGCCTGGCGGATGTCGAGAACTGGTCCGCCTTCGGCGCACGGCTGGCCGACCCGGACTCCTCGCCCGTACCGGCCGTGGTCCGCACGGTCGCGCAGGCGCTTCCGGACGACGCGATGGCCACGGTCCGCGCGCTGGCCAGTGCGCAGAAAGTGGGCGTCGAGAAACGGCGATCCCTTCTGGAAGCCGTCAATGCGGTGCTCCGCGAGACCAACCTGAACGAAGCGGCCGAGGTGGGCGTGGAGGAAGCTCCGGCGCACATCCGTACCCGCCTGGGATGGCGGCAGGACGAGATCGAGTATGTCAAGGGCCTGCTGGCGCAACTGCCCGGGCGGCTGGAAACGAAGACCGCCGCGATGGAAGAGGCCGAAACCCGCCTCGCCCCGGAACTCGAGCGCCTGAAGGAACTTCGCGCCAAGGCCGACGGGATGGCGCAGGCGATCCGGCCCGAGCTCGACAGCCTGCGCGAACGGCGCGACGCCGGCGAACTGGACAAGGCCGCGTACGCGGCACAGCGGGCGATGGTGGAAGCACCGCTGGACGCGCTCAAAGCTGAGATCGCGGAGCTGGAAGACGTCACCTACGAGGTGGACGCCCTCCGGCACCAGGTGAAGGTGCTCCGCAACGCGCTCGGCATCGCCGAGGACGGGACCGATGGCGAAGGCGAGACCGAGCGTGCGCTGAACCTGTTGGTGCAGCGGACCAACCGCCTGCTCTTCGATGCCGGCATGCCGGACGCGGTGGATCCGCGCAGCGAAGGCGCGGTCGAGTCCGCACCGCCGCGCCTGCTGGCCGACCTCTACGTCAACTCGGGCGATGCGCTGGGCGGGTATGTCCGGGGCATGGCAATCGGTGACCGGCACATCCCGCTGTACAAGGTGCCCTGGTCGGCATGGGAGCGCCCGTTCTGGTTCTGGCTGCCGGTGATCCTGTCGCTCTGGTTCGGCCTGATTGCACTGGCGGTGGTGGTGCACCGGCAGTGGGCGAGTCACGAGCAGCTTCCGTATCCCATCGCGGCCTTCACCGACAGTCTTCTGCCGGAGGCGGGAAAGGCGCGAGGGCCGGTCTTTTCGGACAATCTGTTCTGGCTGGGGGCCGGGATCGTTTTTCTGATCCACATGAACAACTACATCGTCACCTGGGTGCCGGGCTGGATCCAGATTCCGACGCGCGTTGAGCTGTTTCCCTTGAGAGCCCTGCTGCCCTCCATCAATGAAGGCGGAGGCTGGTGGTTCTTCAACGCGTTCTTCTACTTCACCCCGATTGCGTTCGCCTACTTCCTGTCGACCGATGTCTCGCTGTCTCTGGCGGTCGGGCCACTGCTCTTCGTCTACCTGGTGGGAATGCTGGGGAGCTACGGCATTTCCATTGGTCGTGGCGGCTCGATGTCGCTGAGTCCGGCGGCCTTTCTCGGAACGGGCGCGTACATCGGCATCTTCGGTGCGATGATGTACACGGGGCGACAGTACTACAAGACGGTGTTCGGCAGGGCACTGTTCCTGCCGATGCAGGATCAGGTGGAGTCCCGCGCGGTCTGGGCGGCGCGTATCTTCCTCGTCGCGCTGGCCATCTTTGTCGGCACATTGGTCGTTGCGGGCCTGGACTGGCAGTTGGCGGTGATTTACGCGGTCGGCATGGTGATCATCTACCTGGTCATGAGCCGTATCATCGCGGAGACGGGACTGTTCTTTATCCAGGTCTACTTCTCGCCGTGCATGGTGATCGTGAGCGTGCTCGGCGCCCGGGCGCTTGGGCCGGAGACGATGCTGCTGCTGTTCATGATCACGACCATGCTGAAGATCGATCCGCGTGAATCGCTGATGCCGTTCATGATCAACAACGTCAAGATCCTGGATCAGCGGCGCGTGCGATACGGACGGGCGTCGGTGCTCTGTGGCCTGGCGGTGGTCGTGGCGCTTGCGGTGGCGATCCCGGTGACCCTGTACCAGCAGTACGACCAGGGGGCCAACGTGCACAGCTGGATGGGAGAGGTCGTGCCGAAGGCGCCCTTCAAGGAGATGACGCGCCTGAAGCGCGAACTGGAGCAGACGAACAACCTGCAGGTGTCGAGAACCGTGTCCGGGTGGGAGCGCTTCGCCGAGGCGATTCCGCGGACGGACAACCTGATCGCGCTGGCGGTGGGATTGGGGTTGACGGTGCTCTTCACGGCCGGACGCCTGCACTTCGCACGCTGGCCGTTGCATCCGGTCCTCTTTCTTGTCTGGATCACCTACCCTGCCACCCGGTTCGCGTGGTCCTTCTTTGCCGGATGGCTCATCAAGGTGATGGTGACGAAATACGGAGGCAGCGGTCTGTACAACCGGTTGAAGCCGCTCATGTTCGGGCTGATCGCCGGGGACATGCTGGGCGGATTTCTCCCAGCGATCGTGGCGTGGATCTACTTCTGGATTACGAACGATATTCCGACATCCTTCAATATCATGCAAGTGTGAGCGAGCGAATATGAGCACACTGGAAATTCGCGAACAGACACGCCTGGGGCTGGCGCGCATTGTGCACCTGACCGCGACGGGGATTCGGTACCGACTCTTCCGTTCGATTGTGTCGGTCGTCGTGATCGCGGTGGCGGTGGCGTTTTTCACCAACGTGCTGAGCGCAAGCCTTCTGCGCAAGAGCCTCCTGGACAGCGCTTCCCGACGGGTCCACGAGCTGCGGCAGGCTGCCCAATGGGCCGCACGACTCTCGCATGCCGGCACGCTGGAAGAGGTGTTGGACGAAGCGGCGAAGAGCGCCCCGGGCGGAACCGACTGGCGCGAACTGCAGGGCTTCGGCGGTTTCGAAGAAGAGCGGATGCAGCGCTTTGCCGAGCTGTCCGGCAACGCCAGGCGATACCTGAACTTCTTCAACGGTCTTGGCTACGGGACGCGGCGGGCATTGGTGCGGGCCGCAACCGGAACGGAAATCTTTGACCGTCTCCAGGGCGACGAGGAATGGGAACGGTTCCGGCAGGCCTTCCAAGACCTGCGGCTGGTGCGCTTTCCGGGGACCCTGGACGAGTTCCGCGCCTTCCTGGACACCTGGCCGGCCCTCCGGGAGCAGGCGCGCCGCGTGCTTGAGGGCCGTGCGTCGGCCATCCGTTCCCTGCGCGCCCAGATCGGGGGACGTTCGCTCGCCGAGAGCCTGGCGGACGCGAACGGCGGCTTCGGGCAGGCGATTCGGGATGCCGGGTTCCACATGCCGCCGGAAGTCGGGGCCGTGGTCGCCGACCAGGCCGAGAGCATGCTGGCCTCCCGGCTGCTGGAGGAGAGTCTCCTCGATCCGGATGCCCGCGCCGCCCTGGCCACGCGCCTCAACCAGATGCCCGACACCCTGACCGCGCGTTCGCTGTGGGAGCTTTTGAACGGGCGTGACGCTGCGGCGTGGTATCTGGGCGTGTTGCGTGATGACGGCATCCCCGCACCGGACTGGGAGGCGGAGCGAGTGGTCGAGCTCGCCTCGATGCAGCTGGAGCAGCGGGTCCTGCGACAGGCCGAACGCATGGACCAGGGCGGGGAAGGCGGATTCCTGGGAATGGGGCAGCGCGTCGGTTGGCTGCTCATCATCTCGATGCTGGTCTGTGTCGTCGGCATTACCAATGCCATGCTCATGTCGGTGACCGAACGATTCCGCGAGATTGCAACGCTGAAGTGCCTCGGCGCCCTGGACGGCTCGATCATGGGCATGTTCGTGCTGGAGGCCTGCCTCCTGGGGTTCGTCGGCGGCATCGGCGGCGCGGTGGCTGGGGTCTGCATCGGGTTTCTGCGCACCCTGGCGACGTTCGGCGGCTTTGTGCTGACGGCCGTGCCGGTGGCGGACCTGGTGATCGGCATGCTGGCCGCTACCGCACTGGGGGTGATTCTGGCTGGACTGGCCGCCATCTTCCCGTCGTACCAGGCAGCCCGCCTGGCGCCGATGGAAGCGATGCGGATCGAATAATCACGGAGGTACGCCGCAACGGCCGGCCTGCGCCGGCGGCGGCGTCGACGGAAGCAACAGGGTTTGGAAACCATGACCAACAAGGACAAGCAGCCCATGCACCGGCTTCCCGACACCATCCATCGCCTGCTGCGGACCCTCACGGCGGCGACCGCGGTGTTGCTCTGGATCGCGGGGGCGGCGGTCGCGGCGGACGCGACCGGCAGCAGCCCGCTGGACAGTGCGCAGTTCCGCGCCGACATCGACGCGCTGCTGCAGCATCCGCACCGCATGACCGGTACGCCCGAGGGCGACGCCGCGATCGACCACTTGCGCGGACGCCTGCAGGCCATCGGCCCGGACCGGCTGGTGGAGCAGGTCTTCACCTTCCCCCAGACCGTGGTGGAAGAGTGCAGCCTGTCGGTCGTGAGCCCCGCCGCGGGCAGGACCGTCAAATACGACCTGACCCCCATGCGGCCGAACGGGGTGGTGCCCCCGGCCACGCCGGCCGAGGGCCTTACGGGCGAGCTGGTCTACGTCGGGGCGAACCGGTCCGAAGCGACGGACGCCCCGTCGCTGAAGGACCGCATCGTGGTGCTCGAGTACGCAAGCGGCGAGACCTGGCGCCACGCCTTCCGGGAAGGCGCAAAGGCCGTCATCTTCGTCGGTGGCATGGACGCGCCCGCGTCAACGGCCCTCTCGACGCCGGTCAGCGCCAACCTGCCCCGGTACTACTACGCCGGCAACCCCGAAGACCTCAAGGGCGGGGGCCGCGCCACGGTGCGCAGCCGCATGCGGTGGGCCCGGACGACGGGGCGCAACCTGGTCGCGCTCATCCGCGGCCGGCAGCCCGTCTTTCTGCTCGAGAAGGACGAGGTCGTCATCTTCGCCGCGCGGGTCGATTCCTTCGGCGAAGCGCCCCGGCAGAGCCCCGCCGCCCGCGGCGCCGCCAACTGCGCAGCGCTCCTGCAGCTCGCGGCCCACCTGAAGGCCAATCCGCCGCGCCGGAACGTGGCCATCGTCTTCTTCTCCGGCGAGGCGCGGGGGCACGCGGGAGCGTCGGCGTTTTATCGCGCGCTGGGGTCGGGCACCGGGGAAGAATCCGTCCTGCTGCAGGAGCGCGCCGCGTCGCTCGGCCGCGAGCGGACCTACACGAAGAACATGCTCGAGATCCTCGGCCGCGACAACCCGCTGGCGACCGAATTGGACCTCGAAGACCGCCTCCGCGACATCCTGGACGACCGCATCGAAAACCGGGTGCGGACCATCGACGTCAAGGTGCAGGATTTCAATTTCGAAGTGGCGGCCCTCCAGGACACCATGTCGGAGTCGCAGGAGGTGCTGGACAGGATCAAGGCCCTGAAGAGCAGGACCGAAGAGCTCGCGAAGCAGAAGATGCGGTGGAACAACCTCCGCCGCGCCATCGCCCAGGGGACGGACGCCACCGAGTACGCCGACTACCTCCACCGGCTCGTGGAGCAGGTCCGGGACGAAACCGTCGCGCGGCAGAAGGAACTGGCCGAGGAAGAGGAAGCGCTCGACAGCGACCGGAAGGTGAGCCAGACGTTTGCGGAGATGTGGATCGGGCTCCACGTCTCGGTCAATTTCGACGACACCTCCCGACGCTGGAGCTTCATGGCCGGCGGGGAAGCCGACGTCCGATCCGCCGAAGACATTCCCGGCCTCTACGGCCGCATCAACAACACCATCCGCCGCGCCTACGAGGCGCTGGTGGAGGACGAAGCCGCGGTGGCGCCGGAGCACTTCGAGCCCGCGGTGGTCAGCGGCGAGCTCTCGCCGGCGCGCAACATGATTGCCGCCCGCTACATCACCCAAAGCGGCGACATCGCCGGCAGGCTGGGCATCTACAACATCATCGCCACCACCATGCAGGCGCGCTTCGACCGGGAGGGAACGCCCGGCGACGTAGTGGAAGCCCTGCAGGTGGATACGGTCGAGGCCCAGGTGCGCGACCTCTTGACCCTCGCGCCGGCGATCCTGGACCGGGAAGGCCTGAGCACGCGGAGTGCCATCGGCCCGCGCAACGAATTTTTCGTGCCCATCTTCTCGGAAAGAAACACGGCCGGCGTGCCGCGCGCCATGGGCAAGCCGAAGCTCGGCTCCCTCTTCAACATCCCGATTCAGGGTGCGGCGGTGCAGCTCTTCCACGGACAGTACCACACGCCGGGGAAGGAGATTCACCAGATCCCGGCGTACGAGAACTACGAGGTGACGATCACCGACGCCAACGGCTGCTACGCATACGGCCCGGTCGTCAACGGGAGCCAGCACAGTTACATGGTCCAGGGGTTCGGCGTCAAGCTGGACGAACAGGGCCTGGTCTCCTGGGCCAGCAACAGCGCGAGCGACAAGACGGTATACAACCGCCTGAACATGAACGAGTGCAAGCGCGGATGCGCGGTGCTCCTCCCCATCCCGAAGCCGAAGGACGCGGTGGACGTCAAGGGGTACGATGCCCTGGCCAACAATGCGTTCGAGCAGGAAAAGTCCTATCTCCGCACCCTGGACGGGATCACGCACTGGTACTGCGAAGACCGGGTGAAGGCTGTCAAGCTCTTCGGCCTGGACCAGGTCGTCGCGGTCAACAACGGCCCCGTCGGCCTGCGCGACACGGCCGAACGGGAGGACTACCGCGGGAAGGGCTTCCCGATGGACCCGTCGTGGCGCCCGGACCAGGTGGCGCTGCGCACGGCGTCGGATCTCTGGCGTCTGAACGAAGCGCGCATGCAGATTCAGCGCAAGCGCGGCGTCACGAATGCTTCCATCGAGGAGCTCCACGGCCGCGTCGAAGACCTGATGGTCGAATCAAAGGAAGCGACTGCGCCGCAGACCGCCGAAGCGTTGGCAATCTCCGCGGCGTGGGGCGAGGAGCCGGTCTACACGCACACCCGTTCGTCGCTGGATGACCTCGTCAAGGCGGTGCTGGTGCTGCTGGCGCTGTCGGTGCCGTTCGCCTTTGCGCTCGAACGGCTGCTGGTCGGGGCGACGACCATCTACAGCCAGATTGGCTGGTTCGTGGTCATGTTCGTCCTGACGTTTGTTGCGCTCTACCTCTCGCACCCGGCGTTTGCGATTTCGAACACGCCGCTCATCATCTTCCTCGGGTTTGCGGTGGTGGTCCTGTCGTCGCTGGTCATCATCATCATGCGCAAGTTCGAAGTGGAGCTGAAGGTGCTGCAGGGGCTGA
>CAZKKD010000146.1:0-9000 GCA_964553265.1 uncultured Planctomycetales bacterium
CGAGCCTGGAGCAGCCGCTGAACGGCCCGGCCGCGCCGGACGCCGGTCCCGCCGCAACGGACACGACCGAAGGCGCCGAAGCCGCGCCGGCGGACGCGGATGCCGCGGTCGCGCCGGGGCAGCACTCGGAGGTGGCCGGGGACGCGGTCGCCTCGCTCGAGCGCGAACGCCGCGAGGCCCTGACCCGGCGGGTCCGCCCGCTGGGACCGCTGGAGGGGTACGGCGAAGCGGTCTACGTCGACGCCGCCGGCGCGCCGATCCTGCGGGTCACCTATCGCCTGAGCGAGTACCCGGTGGACTACTACCGCCACGCCGCCGCCGGCGCGCAAGCCGACGGCGCGGCCGAAGAGGCAGCATCGACCGAAAGCGCAACCGATGCGGGTGCGCCCGCGCCGGAAGCCCCCGATGCCGGGGACGCGGCGGGGGACGGGAAGACGACGGCGGACATGGCCGTCGGTTCGATGTCGGCCACCGCGCCCGCGGACGGCGCGGCGGAGGACGCGGTTTCGGTCCACATCGAGGCGGCGCCGGCCGAGGCGCATGCCGACGGAGCCAACGGGGTGCTGTTCCGCGTCACCGTCGACGGGCTCACCGCCTCCATCGGGACGGAAGCAGACCGCGAGGCCGAGGCGCGGCGCTATGCGGAGGCGCTGGCCGACCACCTGGTGCGCGAGATCACCTCGCACCGCGAAGCGCTGCGGGCGATGCGCGACCGGATGGCCAACCGCGGTCCGGGCGCACCGCGCCTGACCGGCTTCTGGGGGCACATGTCCGACCGCCTCTCGCTGGAAGACAAGGCCTACCGCATCCTCAAGGCCGGCTTCTGAGCGACCTGCGATCGTGCGTCCTTCCCTCCTCCCGGCCCGCGTTCGGCGGGAGAGGGAGTCTGCCCACGGATTTCCTGCAGGCGGCCGCGGGCGCCGACCCTTGCGCGCCGGGTTTCCTCATTGACCCGCCGGGCCCGGTCCGATAGACCTATACGCTTTCCCTTGCCGCCATTCCGCCCCGCCGGACCGGGGACGGGTGCGCGCGCCCGGACCGGAAACGCTGGACTGCGCCGGCCCCGCGAACGGGCGGCGGGCGCGTTCATAACGGAGCGACCGATCATCATGGCTACCTTCACCCCGCTCGAGGCCACGCTGGACTTTCCGAAGGCCGAGGAGGCGGTGCTCGCCTTCTGGCAGGAGCACGACATCTTCCGCCGGCAGGCGGCGCTGCACGGCGCCGAGGCCTGCCGCGCGGCCGGCCGGCCGCACCAGCCTTTCGTCTTTTACGAGGGCCCGCCGACGGCCAACGGCATGCCGCATCCGGGGCATGTGCTGACGCGCGTCATCAAGGATGTCTTTCTCCGGGCGAAGGCGATGCAGGGCTACGACTGCCTGCGCAAGGCCGGCTGGGACACCCACGGCCTGCCGGTCGAGTACGAGATGGAGAAGGAGCTCGGGATCGAGGGGAAGGAAGCGATCCTGGACTACGGGGTCGAGCCCTTCGTGCGCAAGTGCAAGGACTCGGTCTTCCGCTACTCCGACGCCTGGCGCAAGCTGACCGAGCGGATCGGCTTCTGGGTGGATCTCGACGATCCGTACGTTACCTACCACCCGTCGTACATCGAGAGCGTCTGGTGGATCCTCAAGCAGTTCTGGGACGCGGGGCTCCTGTACCACGGGCACAAGATTGTCCCGTACTGCCCGCGCTGCGGCACCGCCCTCTCGAGCCACGAGGTGGGCCTCGGCTACAAGGAGGTGGCCGACCCGTCGGTCTTTGTCGCCTTCCGCGCGAAGGGCGAGGCGGGGCTGTCGCTGGTGGCCTGGACGACGACGCCGTGGACGCTGCTCAGCAACGTGGCGCTGGCGGTGGGGCCGGACTACGACTACGACTGGGTCCGCGTCGGCGACGAGACGCTGGTGATGGCCTCGGCGCTCCGCGCGGCCTGCATGGGGAAGATCGAGCACGAGGTGGTGAAGACCGCGAAGGGGCGCGAGCTGGTGGGCCTGGAGTACGAGCCCCTCTTCCCCTATGCGACCCCGGACAAGCCGGCGTACCGCGTGGTGGCGGGCGACTTCGTCGGCCTGGAGGCGGGCAGCGGCATCGTGCACATCGCGCCGGCCTTCGGCGAGGACGACTACCGCATCGGGCAGGAGAACGACCTTCCGGTCGTCAACCTGGTCGAGCCGGACGGCGCCTTCAGCGCGGCGGTGGAGCCGTGGGCGGGGGTGTTTGTGAAGGACGCCGACAAGGGGATCATCCGCGCGCTCCGCGACCGGCAGCAGGTGCTGAAGGCCGAGCAGTACACCCACGACTATCCGTTCTGCTGGCGGTGCGACAGTCCGCTGATCTACTACGCGCGGCCGACCTGGTACGTCCGCACGACCGCGATCAAGGACCGCATGCTGGCCAACAACGCGACGGTGGACTGGCGCCCCGACCACATCCGCGACGGGCGCTTCGGGAACTTCCTGGAGACGAACGTCGACTGGGCGCTCTCGCGGGAGCGCTTCTGGGGGACGCCGCTGCCCATCTGGCGCTGCGAAGGCTGCGACTACCAGACCGCCGTCGGCAGCCTGGCGGAGCTCCGCGAACGCGCCGACGGCGACCCCGGCGCGGTGGAGCTGCACAAGCCCTACGTCGACGAGGTCCTCCTCAACTGCCCGCAATGCAGCAGCCGCCTGCGCCGCGTGAGCGAGGTGATCGACTGCTGGTTCGACAGCGGGGCGATGCCGCTGGCGCAGTGGGGCTATCCGCACGCCGACGGGAGCGCCGACCGCCTGGGCGAGGCGTACCCGGCCGACTTCATCACCGAGGCGATCGACCAGACGCGCGGCTGGTTCTACAGCCTGCTCGCCATCGGGACGCTGCTCGGGGAGTGCGCCCGCATCCAGCAGGAGAAGGGGGCGCTCGACGCCGCGCTCGCGCCCTTCCTCGACGCCGCCTATCCCCTCCCGTACCGCAAGTGCCTGGTGCTCGGGCACGTCTGCGACGAGGAGGGGTACAAGATGTCGAAGTCGAAGGGCAACTACCTCGACCCGTGGGAGATCATGCACGAGAACGGCGCCGACGCGATGCGCTGGTACTTCTACTCCAACAACCAGCCGTGGGTCTCGGTGCGCTTCTTCCGCGAGGCGGTGCGCGACGCGCAGAAGGACTACATGGTCCGTCTGCGCAACGTCTGGCAGTTCTTCACCATCTACGCCGAGATCGACGGCTTCGACCCGGGCCGCGGCCTGGGCGAGACCCCGGCGGTCGGCCCGGCGGCGCTGGCGCAGGCGGAGGGGTATGTGCCGCTGGCGGACCGGTCGCTGTTGGACCGGTGGATCCGCAGCAAGCTGGCGAGCACCCGGCGGACGGTGACCGAACGCCTGGACGCGCTGGACGTCTACGGCGCCTGCCGGGCGCTCCACGGCTTCGTCGACGCGCTCAGCAACTGGTATGTCCGTCGCAGCCGGCCGCGCTACTGGCGCGAGGCCCGGCCGGAGGACACCGACAAGTGGGCGGCGTGGTGGACGCTCTACGAGTGCCTGGTGGGTGCGGCGCTCCTGAACGCGCCGGTGCTCTGCTTCATGGCCGAGGAGATGTACCGGCGCCTGGTGGCCGGGGTCATCCCGGGCGCGCCGGAGAGCGTGCACCTGCACCCCTGGCCGGCGGCGGACGAGGCGGCGATCGACGAAGCGGTCGAGGCGCAGATGGACCGCGTGCGCGAGATCGCGTCGCTCGGCCTCTCGGCCCGGGCAAGCTGCAAGCTCAAGGTGCGCCAGCCGCTCGGCGAGGCCGAGGTGATCCTGGCCGACCCGGCCGACCGCGCGCCGGTGGAGGCGCTCGCCGAGATCATCCGCGACGAGGTGAACGTCAAGGCGCTCCACTTCACCCAGGACGCGGAGACCTACGTCAGCTTCGAGGTAAGGCCGAACTTCAAGACGCTCGGCCCGCGCCTCGGGAAGGACGTGAAACAGGCCGCCGGGGCGCTCGCGAAACTGGACGCCGCGGCGGTGGCCCGCGCCGCGAACGCGGGCGAGCCGGTGACGGTGGCCTACGAGGGCGGGTCGGTCGATCTCGGCCCCGAGGACCTGGACATCCGGCTGCAGGCCAGGGAGGGCTATGTCGCCGCCCAGGGGCCGCACTGCGTGGTGGTGCTCAACACGGAGGTGACGCCCGAACTGAAGCGCGAAGGCCTGGCCCGCGAGGTGGTGAGCCGGATCCAGGCGCTCCGGAAGGAGCTCGACCTTCCCTTCGAGGCGCGCATCGCCGTCGGGGTGGAGGGCGACGACGCCATCGCCGAGGCGGTGGCCGCCCACGAGGAGATGATCCGGCGCGAGACGCTGGCCGCGGAGCTTGCGGTCGGGGCGGTCGCCGGCGGCGAAACGCGCGAGGTGTCCGTCGAGAAGACGCCGGTCGTCCTCAGCCTGCGCGTGGTCTGACGCGCCCGGCGAACAGGAGGGATCGCATGGCCGATCCGATCCGGGTGGTCGCGCTCATCTCCGGCAGCGGGCGGACCGTCTCGAACCTGCTGGACGTGATCGAAGCCGGCGGGCTCGACGCCACGCTCGACCTGGTGGTCGCGAGCCGGCCGGACGCCACGGGTCTGCAGCGGGCGCGCCTGCGCGGGGTCGAGACCGCGGTGGTGGCCTCGGCGGCCTACCGCAGCGGCGGGGCGATCGACTGGGCGGCGATGTCGGCGGCGGTGGACGCGCTGGTGCTGCCGCGCGCGCCGGACCTGGTGATCCTGGCCGGGTACATGTGCCTCTACGTCGTGCCGGACGCGCTGGCCGGGAAGGTGCTGAACATCCACCCGGCGCTTCTGCCGGCCTTCGGCGGGCGGGGGATGTGGGGCCACCACGTCCACGAGGCGGTGGTGGCGAGCGGGGTGAAGGTGACCGGCTGCACGGTCCACTTCGCCACCAACCACTACGACGCCGGGCCGATCATCCTGCAGCGCACCTGCCCGGTGCGGCACACGGACACGGCCGACGACGTCGCCGACCGGGTCTTCGCGCTGGAGTGCGAGGCCTATCCCGCGGCGGTGCGCCTCTTCGCCGCCGGGAAACTGCGCATCCGCGGAGGCGTGGTCGAGGTGAAGGACTGAACCGGACCGCGCCGCCCCGGGCGTGTTCGCAAGAAAACGGAGCAAGCGACCGCATGGACGCCAACGAGATCCGCGACGCACTGGACGATCTGCAGGGCCGGCTGGCCGCGCTCACCGAGGCGCTGAACCTCGACGGGCTCACGGAGCGGATCGGCGCCATCGAGGCGAAGATGGCGGAAGGGGACTTCTGGGATCATCCCGAGGCCGCCCAGGGCGTCATCGAGGAGATGAAGAAGCTCAAGGCCGTCGCCGAACCGCTGCGCGAGGCGGTGGACGCCGCGCGCGACCTCAGCGAACTCGCCGAACTCGCCGAGGCCGAGGACGATGCGGCCACCCGCGACGAGATCGCGGCCGAACTGCCGCCGCTGCAGCGTCGCGTGGACAGGCTCGAAAACCGCGCGCTCCTCTCGCAGCCCAACGACGACAAGGACGCCTTCGTCTCCGTCCAGGCCGGGGCCGGCGGCAACGACGCCTGCGAGTGCGCGGAGCTGATTCTGCGGATGTACCTGCGCTTCTTCGAGCGGCGCGGCTGGAAGGCCGAGGAGCTGACCTGGAACCCCGGCGAAGAGGCGGGCCTGCGGTCGGCCACCTACCGCGTCAGCGGCGACCACGTCTACGGCCACCTCCGCAGCGAGATCGGCGTCCACCGCATCGTCCGCATCAGCCCCTTCAGCGGCAAGCGCGAGACCAGCTTCGTCGGCGTGGACGTGATGCCCGAGCACGAGGAGGCGACCGTCGAGGTGGACGAGAACGACCTGCGCATCGACACCTACCGCGCCAGCGGCAAGGGCGGCCAGCACGTCAACAAGACCGACTCGGCCGTGCGCATCACCCACCTGCCGACCGGGATCGTGGTGGCGGTGCAGAACGAACGCTCGCAGCACAAGAACAAGGCGATGGCGCTGCGCATCCTCCGCGCCCGGCTGCAGCGGATGGAGGAGGCGAAGCGCGAGCAGGCGCTGGCCGACCTCTACGGCGAGAAGGGCGAGATCGCCTTCGGCAGCCAGATCCGCAACTACGTCTTCCAGCCCTACACCCAGGTGAAGGACGGCCGCACCGGGTGCGAGGTGGGCGACATCCAGCGGGTCCTGGACGGGGACCTCGACCCCTTCGTCGAGGCGTACCTGCGCTGGGACGTCGAACGCCGCAAGAAGGCCTGAGCCGCCCGGCACGCACAGACGAAAACGAAGACGGAAGCGACGATGACGACGCAACCCGACAGAGACGGAAGGACCCTCGGCATGCAGATGCAACGGCTCCAGGACGTGGACCCCGAAATCCGCCAGGCCATCGACGACGAGATCGGCCGGCAGCAGGATTCGATCGAGCTCATCGCCAGCGAGAACTACACCTCCGCCGCGGTCATGGAGGCGCAGGGCTCGGTGATGACCAACAAGTACGCCGAGGGCTACCCCGGCAAGCGCTACTACGGCGGGTGCGAGTTCGTCGACGTGGCCGAAGAGCTGGCCATCGAACGGGCCAAGCGCATCTTCGGCGCCGACCACGCCAACGTCCAGCCCCACAGCGGCTCGCAGGCGAACATGGCGGTCTACATGGCGCTCATGAAGCCGGGGGATCGCCTCCTCGGGATGGACATCGACCACGGCGGGCACCTCTCGCACGGGACGAAGGTGAACTTCAGCGGCAAGCTGTACGAGACGCACACCTACGGGGTGGCCGAGTCGGACGAGCGGATCGACCTGAACGAGGTGGAGGCCATCGCCAAGCGCGTCCGCCCGCAGGTCATCGTGGTGGGGGGGAGCGCCTATCCGCGGGTGCTGGACTTCAAGGGGTTCCACCAGATCGCGAAGGCGGTGGACGCCTACCTCGTGGCGGACATCGCCCACATCGCCGGCCTGGTGGCCGCGGGGCTCCACCCGGACCCGGTGCCCTACTGCGACGTGGTGACCACCACCACGCACAAGACCATGCGCGGCCCGCGCGGGGGCATCATCCTCTGCAAGGCCGACTTCGCGAAGAAGATCAACAGCGCGGTCTTTCCCGGCATGCAGGGCGGGCCGCTGATGCACGCGGTCGCGGGTAAGGCGGTGGCGCTGAAGGAGGCGCTCGCCAAGAGCTTCCACGACTACCAGTTCCAGATCCTCGAGAACGCGAAGGTGATGGCGCGCGAACTGGTGAAGCGGGGCTACCGCCTGGTGACCGGCGGAACGGACAACCACCTCATGCTGGTCGACCTTACCAGCCGCAGCATCACCGGCAAGGACGCCGCCGCGGTGCTGGACCGCGCCGGGATCACCGTCAACAAGAACCTCATCCCCTACGACAAGCTGCCCCCGACCAAGACGAGCGGCATCCGCCTCGGCTCGCCGGCGATGACGACCCGCGGGATGAAGGAGCCGGAGATGGAGGAGATCGTCGACATCCTCGACGCGGCGCTCTCGCACCCGGAGGACGAAGCGAAGCTGGCCGGCCTGCGGGAGCGCAGCCTGGCGCTCACCAAGCGCTTCCCCATCTACGCCAGCATGACGCGCTCGTACCCGAGCGACATGGAGGACGGCGTCGACGGGTGCGGTTCCGGCGGCGGCGACTGACCCCGACGTGCCGGCCCGCGCGCGGCGCGGCGCCGGAAGAGCGACGACACCACCGACTGCGGACCGCGTCCGACGCGGCCACGGGATCCCCTATGAAGCAGTCCGACGCATCCGCCCGTCCGCCCGACCGCGCGCAGGTCTACGCCGCGATGGTGGGGGCGCTCGAGACCGAACTCGGCGGGGAGAAGCTCTCGGCCCTGCTGGCCGGCATCCGCGACGGCGCGCCCGATGCCGACGGGGCGGGGTTGACGCTCACCGACGACATTCTGCGGCCGATGGGGCGGCTCGGCTGGCTCGGCGGCCTGACCGGTGAGGCCCAGCGCAAACGCGGCGAGGAGATCCTGCGCGAGTTCGCCGCGGCGGTGGACCGGGACCCGGTCACCCTCGGGATGCTCTTCCGGGTCTACGCCGACGGCTGGTACGGGGTGCTGCCGCGGGGCATCTGCGCCAATCCGCCGCAGTGCCGGAAGTGCGGGCTCACCCGCTGGTGCGCGCACTACAACGCTCCGCCGCCGCCGAAGGCGCGGGAGCGGGCGCTCTCGCCGGTCGAGCGCCTGCGCCAGCGCGGCGCCGAGGCGCTGAACGACGAGGAGATCCTGGGCCTGGTCCTCGGCGCGGGGCAGAGCAAGGCGAAGGCCAGCGCGCTGGCCGGGGACCTGCTGGCCCGCTACGGCAGCCTGCGGAAGCTCTCGCGGACCTCGCCGGCGGAGCTGGAGAGCTACGCCGCGGTGAGCCGCACCGTGGCGGTGCGCCTGATCGCCGCGTTCGCGCTGGCCGACCGGATGAGCGAGGAGGCCCGCCGGCAGGGGCCGGTGGTCCGCTCGGGGAAGGACTTTTACGACCTCTACGGCAAGCGACTGCGCGACCTCCGGCAGGAGGTGTTCCTGGTGGTACTGCTGGATCAGCGCAACCGCATTCTCCGCGACGAGCAGGTCTCGCAGGGGTCGCTGACCGGCGCGCTGGTGCATCCGCGCGAGGTGTTCGCCCCCGCGATCCGCGAGTCCGCCGCGGCGGTGGCGCTGGTCCACAACCACCCCAGCGGCGACCCGACCCCGTCGCGCGAGGACCGCGAGATCACCACCCGCCTGCAGGAGACCGCCGGCGTGGTCGGCATCCGCTTGCTCGACCACATCATCATCGGCGAGGCCTGCTACACCAGCTTCATTGACGAGGGATGGCTGTAGGGGGAGCGGAGCCGGGTCCGCCTGCCTGTGCCCCTCACCCGCGCCCTCTCCCATGGGGAGAGGGGCCGACCGGGTGCGCCGGTTGGCGTGGGTGGGGTGGTCGGGCAACTCCTGCCACGAGGCGAGCGGCGGCTCAGTCCTCCGGGCTGCTCGGGATCTCGACCCAGCCGTTGTTGCGGGAGGACTC
>CAZKKD010000147.1:0-8954 GCA_964553265.1 uncultured Planctomycetales bacterium
GCGGGGGGGGAGGCCGCGCACGCGGAAGACGGGCGTGGGGCGGGGGAGGTGGTGGTAGGGGTGGGCGGAGGGGTGGGCCTCGTCGCGGACGGACGTGGGGAGCTTCAGTCCCGCCGACCGCCCCGCGTGCTCCACCGGTTCGCGCCGGCCCTCGCGGTAGGGGGTCTCCTCCTCCTTCGCGAGGCTCATGAGCGCCGGTGGGGCGGCGCCGACGTCGCGCAGCGCCTCGGCCGCGGCGGCGAGCTGCCCCGGCCCGCCGTCGATGAGGACGACATCCGGCAGGTCGCGCCCTTCGCGCAGGAGCCGGCGGTACCGGCGGCGGACCACCTCGGCGATGCAGGCGAAGTCGTCCTGCCCGTCGACGCTCTTGATCCGGTAGCGCCGATAGCCGTCCTTGAACGGGAGCGCGTCGAGGAAGGTGACCACCGCGCCGACCACCTCGCGCCCCTGCAGGTTGGCGATGTCGATGCCCTCGATGCGGCGCGGCGGCGCATCGAGCCCCAGCGCTTCGCGCAAACTCTCCAGCCCGTCGCGCGGATCGATGACCGGCGCGGCGGGGGCGAGCTCCTCGTCGAGGGGCGGCGCGGAGTGGATGGCCTCAAGCGCCTGCAGCAGGTCGCGCAGCTCCGCCGCTTCCTCGAACCGGTAGGCCGCCGCCGCGGCGCGCATCTCCTCTTCGAGCTGCCGGACGAGCGATCGCTTCCGCCCGCGGAAGAAGAGGAGGAGCCCGGCGATCTGCTTGCGGTAGTCCGCGCGGCTCACCTTCGCCGCACAGGGCGCGGTGCAGCGGCCGATGTGGAAGTTGAGGCACGGCCGGACGAAGCGGCGGCGGTCGTCGCCGTCGCGGATCTCCTTGCTGCAGGTGCGGAAGCGGAAGATGCGGCCCAGCCGGTTGAGGACCGCGCGCAGATCGGTCGCCGACTGGAAGGGGCCGAAGTAGCGGCTGCGGCCCTGCTGCTGCCGCCGGGTCACCAGCACCCGGGGGAAGTCCTCGCCCATCGTCACCTCGACGTAGGGGTACTGCTCGTTGTTCTTGAGCATCGAGTTGTACTTCGGGCGGAGATCCTTGATGAGCCGGCTCTCGAGGAGGACGGCCTCGATCTCGCTCTCGGTGACGACATGGTCGAAGTCGGCGATGTGTTCGATGAGCGCCTGCTCTTTCGGCAGGCGGTCGCGGGACTGGAAATAGCTGCTGACCCGGCGGCGGAGATCCTTCGCCTTGCCGACGTAGATCTCCTCGCCGTCGGCGTCTTTCATGATGTAGCACCCGGGCTCGGTGGGGAGGTCGCGGGCCTTGTCCAGGAGCGGCGCCATGGGCAATCCTCAATCCGAGCAGCCGCGCGGACGGTCCGCGCGGCGGAGCCTGCACTCCATGCTGTCGGGAGACGGGCGGCTGTCCCGCGCCGGAAGGCTCCGGCCGGGCGGGGCCGCGGCGACGGTCAGCGCTTGCGCGCTGCGCCGAAGACGTTGTGCACGGCGAAGACCAGGCCCACCACGCCCATGAGCGCTCCGAGCCCGCCCATGCCGACGGTCACCTCTTTCGGCGCGAGCACGAGTCCGGCGACGCTGGTGGCGAGGATGAGGAGCGCGAAGAGGCCCACGATGACCCCGGTGGTGATGCTGCCCTTCTTCGCGTAGGCTTCCTGTTGCCGACGGATGGCCTTGATGTTCTCGCTGGCCTTCTGGCGGCGGGAGGTTTCCGTCTGCAGGAAATTGGTGGGCCGGTTGCAGAAGATGCAGGTTTCCGAAGTGATGGGGATGGATTCGCGGCAGTGCGGGCAGGGGCGGTGCGGAGCGCCGCCCTTCTGGATGGTTCGCGTCTTGCGTGCGGTTTCGGTGCTGGTCATGGCGGGCAATCCCCCTTCGGCAACGCCTCTGCCGCACGCCGGCGGACTCCGCCGGAGGTGCGGGCAGCGCTCACCTCCCCATTCACGAAACGCGTGTCTTGAAACAATACTCCGAAACCCGTTGGTTGGCAAGCAGGTTGGGGAAATTCTGATTCGTTTTTGCGCCTGGCCGCTGCCGCGGGCAACCTGGGCAATCGTGTGTGACCACGAGCGAACGAATCGCAACGCAGGCCACCGGATTCAGGCGCGGGGATGAAACGATTCGTAGGCCTGCTTCAGCCGGCTGGCGTCGACGTGGGTATAGATCTCGGTCGTGGTGAGGGTGGCGTGCCCGAGGAGCTCCTGCACCATGCGCAGGTTGGCGCCGCCGGCGAGGAGGTGGGTCGCGAAGCTGTGCCGCAGGAGGTGCGGGTAGATGCGCCGGCCGATGCCGGCCTTTGCGGCGGCATCGTGGACGATGCGCCAGACGGTCTCGCGCCGGAGCGGCCGCCCGTTGCGGCTGACGAAGAGGGTGTCGACCTCGGCCCCGCGGACAAAGGCGGGGCGCGCCCGGCCCAGGTAGTCGCCGAGGGCTTCCATCGCCGGGGCCCCGAGGGGGACGAAGCGCTCCTTCCCGCGCTTGCCGCGCAGGCGCAGGCGCTGCTCGTCGGGGTAGAGCCAGTGGAGCTGGACGGCGCAGATCTCGCTCGCGCGCGCGCCGGCGGCGTAGAGCACCTCCAGGATCGCGCGGTTGCGGCTGGAGATGAGGGTGCCGCCGTCCTCGGCCGCGAGGAGGGCATCGACCTCGGCCACGCTCAGCACCTCGGGGAGGGTCCGCCAGAGCTTGGGCCCCTGCAGGTACTCGCCGGGATCGCGCGGCAGCAGCCCCTCGCGGGCGGCGAAGCGGAAGAACATCCGCAGCGTCACCAGCGCCCGCGCCCGCGTGCTGGCCTCGCGCCCGGCCTCGACGAGGCGGGAGAGGTAGGCGCCCACCGCATCCGGCCCGACCGCGTCGAGCGCGATCCCCTCTTCGGCCAGGTACCGGAGGAACGCCCGGAGATCGCGCTCGTAGGCTTCCAGCGAGTTCGCGGTCAGCCGGCACTCCACCCGGCAGTACGCCAGGAACTGGCGCGCCGGAACCGGCAGGGCGGGCGCGGCGGTCGGGTCGGGGGTCTCCATGCTCCCGATTGTAGGATTCGCCGCCCCCCGGGGCAAGGCACGGCCCCGGGGGGGACGGCGAACGGACTGCCGAACGCGTTCTTACTTTACCCGGAAGGTGACGCAGTGTTCGGCGCTTTCCTTGAAGCCGATGCGGATGGCCCGGGTCCGGAGATGGTGCGTGCCCGGCTCCAGGCGGATCGGCTCGGTGTAGAGCTGCCAGTGCGGCGCGGCGCCGGCCTCGAAGGTCCAGGCGATGCTGGCGCCCTGCGTGGCCGAATGGAGCTGCACAAGCGCCGGCGCGGCCAGGTCCACCACGCCCTCCGCCGGCAGGACGCCGGTGTGCTCGTCGTCGAAGGGGATGGCGATGGGCGCGGCGGTGACGGGCTGTTCGGCGCCGCCGTACCAGCGGAAGACCATCTCCGCTTCGGGTACCTCGCCGAGGTCGCCCACCTCGTTGCGCCAGGCGTCGAGCGCCGCGGCGAGGCGCGCCTTCGTCTCGGCGTGGGCGGGGTCGGCGGCCAGGTTTTCCAGTTCGTGCGGGTCCGCTTCGGTGTCGTAGAGCTCTTCGATCGGCCGCGGCTGGAAGAAGCGCGCCGCCGGGCCTTCCAGTTCGCCCGCCCGGTGGAGGCGCCACATCTCCTCCAGGATGGGATGACGGTTGCGGTAGGGGATCCAGAGGAGGTATGGCAGGTCGGGCCGGCAGTGGCGGATGTACTTGTAGCGCTTGTCGCGGACGGCGCGGACCATGTCGTACGATTCGTCATACCGGTCCCGGCTGGCGTAGATGTACTCCCGCTCGGGCGCTTCCTGCCCGCCGAGGAAGGCGCGGCCCTGCATGTGGTGCGGCACCGGCGCCCCGCAGAGGCTGAGGACGGTGGGGCCGAGGTCGACGGTGGAGACGAGGCGATCATTCTTCGAGCCGGCCTCCAGCGTTCCCGGCCAGCGGATGATCAGGGGGCTGTGGATGCCGGAGTCGTAGGGCCAGCGCTTGCCGCGGGGCATGGGGCCGTGGTCGCTCCAGTGCATGACGATGGTGTTGTCCGCCAGGCCGTCCTCTTCGAGCTGGTCCAGCAGTTCGCCCAGGATGCGGTCGTTGTACTCGATGTTGCTGTACATCCGCGCAAGCGCGGTGCGCACCTTTGGCGTGTCGGGGAGGTAGGGCGGCACCGGCACGGTGTCGGGGTCGACGGTGATCTCGAAGCCCTTCTCTTCCCACATGCCGCTTTCGTGCGTCCGGGTCGGATTCCAGACCGCGAAGAAGGGCTGGTCGGGGTCGGGGCGGTTGCGCCAGTGGGCGGTGGAGCTGCAGTCGTCCCAGGCGGTGAGCGGGGGGTTGAACTGGTAGTCGGTCTTTTCATTGTTGGTGCAGTAGTAGCCGGCCGCGCGCAGGTATTCGGGGAAGCACTTGGCGTAATGGGGGATGACCGCTTCGTAGGGTGTCGGCAGTTCGGGCGTGGCCGGGTGGCAGTGGCTTGTGCGCATGTGGTGGGTGCCGATGCTGACCGGATACATGCCGGTGATGACCCCCGAGCGCGCCGGCGCACAGACCGGGGCGGTGCTGAACGCGTTGGGGTAGATGCAGCCCGAGGCGGCGAGGCGGTCGAGGTTGGGCAGCTTCGCGGTCGGGTCCCCGTAGCAGGGGTAGAGCGGAAGGGTGTCCTCGAAGGAAACCCAGAGGATGTTCGGACGACGGGCAGCCATGCGGTTTCTCCCAAGCCAGAGGAATCGGTGTGTTCGCAGGTTCCAGTATGTCCGGGAATTTGTTTCGATCCATGGATGATCTTCTCTTTGATTTGCAGTATATTCGGATCATGGAGACGCCTGCCAGCCGGATCGCCCGCTACGCCCATGGTCCGCCGCTCCCGTCCGAAGCGGTGCGGCTGGAGGTGTTGGGCCTGGATCGGGCCACGCCGGGGCTCTACGCCACGCCGCGGGGCATTCCGGCGGTGCGGGTGACGCAGTTTCACGATCCGGTGACGGTGGACCTCGACGGGAAACGGTTGACGCTGCCGGCGGAGACGGCCATCGCCTTCCCGGCCGACGCGCCGGTCCGCTACGGCCGTACCGACGGCGAGGCGTGGCGGCACTCGTGGGTGCGCCTGGGTGGTGACGGGGTGGAGGCGCTCCTGGCCCGTTGCGGCGTGCGCCCGGGCGCGCCTGTCGCGATGGGCGACGCCGAAGCGGCGGCGCGGTGGCTGAGCGCGCTCGACGAGGAGATGCATCACCCCGCCGGCCCCGACCCGGCGACGCTGGAGGCGCTGCTGACCGTCTGGCTGCGTGCCATCGGCAGGCGCGCGGGCGGGACGGCGCCGTCTGTGCCCGAGCCGTTCCGCCGGGCCCGGCAGTACATTGAGACGCACTTCCTGGAACCGCTGACGCTGGAGGAGATTGCGGCGCACGCGCACCGGTCGGCCCGGCACCTCTGCGAAGGTTTCCGCAGGCATTACGGCGCTCCGCCCATTGCGTATGCGATCCGGCTGCGCCTGGACCACGCCGGCGAGCGGCTCCGCGAGACCGACGAACCGGTGGGCGAGGTGGCCCGGCACTGCGGATTCCGCGACATCTATTACTTCTCCCGCCTCTTCCGCAAGCACAAGGGGTGCCCGCCCACGGACTCCCGGCGGCGCCACGCCAGCCTAAACAACTGGAGGCGTCCCCTGGCCGCCGCGGCCGGCACGAATCGCGACCGCACCCTCGGACGCAACCCGCCACCGCGGCCCGCCCCCCCCTACACGCTGCCGGCCGGCGAGCGGCACCACTCCGGGATCGACCGCCCGCCCGGCCGCGTTCAGCCGCACCGTGCCCCGCGGCAGCATCGCCGCGAGCTGGAGCGGGATCTGCTCCATGCCCGCGTTCGGCACCGCGGCCCGCCCCTCGGCGAACATCGAGTAGACGAAGCCGAACATCGTCGACGGCGTCTCCAGCTTCCGCTCGAGGAAGACGCCGCCGAAGAAGGGCACGAAGAATCGCTCGACCGCGCGGTCGCTGAAGCCGAGGTCGCGGAGGAAGCGGCGGGTGGTCCGCACGTCGGGCCCCGCCGAGGGGTTGACCATCCCCTGCAGCTGGCGGCGGAGCGTCGCGATCCGCAGCGCGTCGCGGGGCGACAGCACCGGGGCGAGCAGCGTGCGGACGCCGGCGATCGGATGCCGCCACGGGTCGGCCACGCGGTGCACCCCGCCGTCCACCATGACGTCCGCCCCGCTGTAGAAGCGGCGGAGCTCGAGGGCGGCGTAGTCGAGGACCGCCCGGCACTCGGGGTAGGCGGTCAGCAGCACCTGGAAGCCGCGGTCGACGAGGAAGCCGTCGACCCGCTCGGTACGGACGCGGCCGCCCACGCGGTCGGACGCCTCGAGCACCCGCACCGGCACGCCCGCCTCGACGAGGATCCGGGCGCACGCGAGGCCCGCGAGCCCGGCCCCGACGATGACGACGCGGGGGTCGCCGGCGACGCCGGCGGGCACGCCGTTGGCGGTGGCGCCCGCGGGCGGGGTCGGCGGAGTCGGGGAAACGGGCCGGTCGTCGCTCATGCCCATCCCGGCGGCTCCCAGGTGGAGTGCGGGCGGCCGGCCTGGCAGTGCAGGCTGCGGGCGATGAGGTTCAGGCAGAACGCGCCGATCGTGAACAGCACGCGGGGCATGATGGACATCAGCGGTCGTTCTCCGGTCCGGTCTCGTCGGCGGCGGCGTCGCCCGAGGCCTCATCATCGCCGGATTCGTCCCCGGCCGTGCGCAGAGCGAGGTCGTCGCCCCGCAGGGCCCGACGACGGGCCTCCATCGGCGGGATCGGGTGGAAGACGAACGCGACGGCGGGGGGCAGCTTCTCGTCCGGGCGGTTGCGGGCGGCCAGCTCGTCGAGCACCGCGACCGCCTCCTCGCGGGTCATGCCGACGCGGAGCATGAAGCGATCGGCCGCCATCACCTGCGTGCGGCCGAGGGCGGGCCACACGAAGAGGCCGATCCAGCTCCAGGTGCTCATCACCGCCGCGATCACGACCACGAGCCCGGCGGGGACGGCGTCGGTGCGGCCGATGAGCTCCCCCGCGAGGATCCACGACAGCGCGAGGCCGGCCGCGATCCACGCCGCGCTGGCGAGCACGCCGAAGGCGCGGTCGCCGCGGTCGGCGTGGCCGAGCTCGCGGACGATCAGGCCGGCGCCGATCCTCGGGTCCACGTCCAGGAGCGAGGTCGACAGCCAGAGCCGGGCCCACGGGCCGAGGCCGTGCCAGCCGCCGGCGAGCGAGCGCTCGCCGTGGTCGAACCAGCAGATCCGCGGCCAGGCGAGTCCGCGCTCGAAGAGGTGGCGACGGGCCTCCCGCGTCCAGGCGTCGGCCCGGCTGCCGGGATGGACCCGCTCGCCGGGGCGGATCGGAAGCGTCACCGCGATGCCCGAGAGCAGGCCGAGGCCGAGGATCGACCACGCGAGCCAGCGGCTCTTGTCGGTCTCCCACGCGATGCCGAGGACGAGCCCGCCCATCGCCGCCGCCGCGATCCACCGCCAGGCCGAGGACCACCAGCGGCGCCACCACGAGCGGCGGCCGGCTCCCGGCCCGCCGCGGCCGGCGGCGTCGGAGCGTCGCCACTGGTGCCAGCGCTGCTCGACGCGGCGGCCGAGCAGGTCGAAGGGCAGCTGCACGAGCACCGCGGCGGCGGCGAGGATCGCGGCCATGAGCACCCCGCCGAGGCTGCCGCCGAACCAGGCGTGGTCGGTCGCCTCCTGGTTCACCCAGGCGGGGAAGCACCCCGCGAGTCCGATCCACTGCAGGACGAGGATCGAGCCGATGCCGCCGATGCCGAGCCACAGGCGCCGGCGCTGGTAGCGGGCGGCCTCGGCGGGGTCGCGGGGCGGCTCGGGTCCGGGGCGGGCGGCATCCGACGCGTCGTCGTCGTCCGCCGGCGGGGAGGCGGGTGTCTCCCCGGGCTCCGTCCCGGACATCGACGCGGTCGCGGTCCGAGGTTGGACGTCGGTGGGGTCGGCGTCCGGCATGCGGCGATGATAGATCCCGCCGCCGGGTCGGGCGGGAGGCTTCCGACGGGGAGCGTCAGCCCGGCACGCGGGCCTTGATCCGGGCCAGCCCGCCGTCCACGCAGATCGTCTGCCCGGTGATCCAGCTCGAGGCCGGGTCGAGGAGGGCGAGGGCGATCGGGGCGATGTCCGAGGGCGCGCCGATGCGCTCGAGGGCGTGCATCTTCCGGCTGGCCTCGAGCGCCCGCTCGTTGCTCGTGATCCGCTCGGCCAGCGGGGTGTCGACGAGGCCGGGGGCGATCACGTTCACGCGGAGGTTGCGGGGGGCGTAGGTCGCGGCGGCGCTGCGGGCGAGACCGGCGACGCCCGCCTTGGCGGCGGCGATCGCCTCGTGATTCGGGATCCCGGCCTCGGCGGCGGCGGTGCCGAAGAGGACGATCGAGCCGCCGTCCTTCATCACCTTGCCCGCCGCGGCGATCACCGCGAAGGCGGTCATGACGTTGGTCTCGAAGGTCTCGCGGACCTCCTCGGGACTCGTCATGTGGGCCGGCTTGACGAAGATCGACCCCGCGCAGTTCACCACCCCGAGCAGCCGGTGGCCGTCGCCGGAGAGCCGCTCGAGCAGCTCGCGCACGGCCTCGAAGTCGGTCGCGTCGAGGGCGGCGTGGTCGTCCGCCCCGAGCTCGCCCGCGACCTGCTCGGCCCGGCCGCCGTCGCGGCTGGTGATCACCAGCGAGCCGCCGCGGGCCACGATGCCCCGGCCGATCTCGCTGCCGATGCCTCCCGCCCCGCCGACGATCAGGAACGTGCCGTCGGCGAAGCCCGGTGACTGGGTGTCGTTCATGGCCGACTGTATCGCCGGCCGGATGGCGGCGGATGCCCCCGGGACGGTCACGGCCCCCGGGCCGCCCCGGCCTGCGGGAATCCCGCACCGGGGGACCGGGGGCGACGTCACGCCGATCGAGTCAGGCGTCCGGGCGACCGCCGCGCCGCATGGTCCTCCAG
>CAZKKD010000148.1:0-8923 GCA_964553265.1 uncultured Planctomycetales bacterium
GCGGCCGACGACGAGGACCTCAACCGCCGCATCGCGTCACATTGTGACGCCCGGGGCGTCTGGGCCAACGTGGCGGCGCCCGCCGGGACCGGCAGTTGCGTGTTTCCGGCGGTGGCGCGGCAGGGCCCGCTGACCCTCGCGGTCGGCACCGACGGCGCCAGCCCCGCGCTCGCGGCGCGGTTGCGCGACGCGTGGCGTGCGGAGTGCGGCGAAGCCTGGGGCCGGGCGGTGGTGCTGGCTGGTGCGCTCCGGGCCGAAGCGCTCGCGACGCTGCCGCCGGGGCCGTCCCGCTGCGCGGCGCTGGCGGCGCTGGCCGACGACAGCTTTCTGACCCCGGCGCTGGCCGGCGACGAGGACGCGGCGCGCCGCGCGGTCCGGGCCGCCGCGGACGGCGCGCAGACGACGACAGACGGAAGGAACGCCTCACCATGAACCGCTTTCTCCGCCTCATTCCCGTGCTGCTGCCTGCCGTCCTGCTGCTGGCGGCGGCGGGCTGCGGCAGCGTGCTCGACCGCACCCGCTCGGCCATCACCGCGCCGGGACGCTGGATCGCCAACCGCGGCGACACGCCCGACCAGGCCCCCGCCCCCGGCGAGGCCGGCGCGACCGACCGCAGCGTCGCGCGCACCGCGCCCGATCTGCGCAAGACCGAGGGCAGCGTCGCCGAGGCGGAGAACCTGATGCGCCAGCAGCGCCACCGCGAAGCGGCCCAGATGCTGCTCTCCGTGACGGCGGACGAGACCGCCGACCCGCGGCCGCACGCGCTTCTGGGCGACTGCCTCTACAAGCTGCGCCGCTTCGAAGAGGCCCGCGACGCCTACGGCCAGGCGCTGGCCATCGACGCGGAGTACTTCCCCGCCGTGCGCGGCTTCGGGTATGTCGCGCTCAGCCAGGGCAACCGCGACTACAACGCCAACCGCGCGCAGGAGGCCTTCGACAACTACAACGAGAGCCTTCGCCGCCTGCGGCTGGCGCACCGGCTGCGTCCCGGGGACGACCAGGTGGTCTACGCCCGCGCCTGGGCGGCCGAGGGGGTGGCGCGCTTCTTCTACAGCCGCGCGATCAACCTGCAGGCCCGGGGCGATCTGCAGGGCGCGGAGACCATGTACGACAAGTGCATGGGCTTCTGCCGGGAGGCGCTGGACGCCGGCGGGGCCTATCAGCGCACCCATCTGACCGATGCGCTCCCGCGGGCGCTCATCGGCCGGGTCCGCCTGCGGATGGCCATGCTGGAGCACGAGTTCGGCCGGCTGGATGCGGCGCTGCAGCACCTGGACGAGGCCCTCCTCGCCTGGCGGGGCATCCTGGAGCGGGTCGACGCGGACAACGAGACCGCCCACGCCGAGGTCCGCCGCCTTACGGAACTGCGCACGCGCTGGCAGGCCGAGGCCGACGCCGTCGGCAACCTGCCCTGACCCGCCGACCTGGGCAGGGTCGCCCCGGCGACCCCGGCGGACGCAACGGGAGAAAACCGTGATCCTGATCATTGGCAAACCGGCCGAATTCGACGAGGAGGGCCTGCCCCTGCGCGGGCAGACCCAGCCCTACCACCCCGGCTGGCGCCTGCGCGCGTTCCATCGCGGCGAAGAAACGCTGCTCATGGAGGGCACCTACTACGTCTGCCGGCAGGTGCAGATCGCCTGCGCCGGGCAGCCGGCGGACGCGATTCCGGACATTGTCGCGCGCATGCAGAAAGAGTTTTCCGAAGACCTGCAGGAGACCGCGGCGATGGACGCCGGGGCCACGATCCGCATCGAGCGCGACACCCCCTCCATGGAAGACACCCGCCCGACCGATCCGCCGGCCCCGGCCGAAGGCGGCGACGACACGGTGGCGCTGCCCCGCGAGGAGATGGACGAGATGCTGAAGCGCCGCCGCAAGGACTTCCGCTTCTGACGCGGTACGGGCGCGGGCAGGCCCCGGATCGTTGACAAGCCGCGGCCGCGGTGGCTATGATGCATCCGGGCAGGCACGGGAGAACCGGCATGGCCGAAGACGAATTCCTGGATCTCGTCAGCGATCTCAAGGGCGAGCTCGAAGAGAAGATCATCCTTGAAGAGATCAACAAGGCGATCCTCTCGAGCTTCGACTTCGACGAGATCCTCACCAGCATCCGCGACAACACCTGCAAGCTCCTGCAGTGCGAGCGCTGCACCATCTACGCGGTCGAGCGCGGGGCCGACGGCCACGGCCGCGAACTGGTGAGCCGCAGCCTCGTCGGCGAGGAGGTGCAGGAGATCCGCGTCCCCTACGATCACTTCAGCATCGCCGGCGCCTGCGCCTGCAGCGGGCGGACCATCCGCATCGCCAACGTCTACGACGACGCCGAACTCGGCGCCATCCAGCCCACCCCCACCTTCGACAAGTCGTGGGACAGCAAGACCGGGTACACCACCAAGAGCATGCTGGTCGCCCCCGCGCGCAAGGGCGACTTCATCGTCGGCGTGGTGCAGGCGCTCAACAAGCACACCGGCCCCTTCAGCGCCCACGACGAGCAGCTTCTCTCGCAGGTCGCCGACCACGCCGGTCGGGCCCTGGAGGCCAATCGCGGCCAGACGCGCACCCACCGCAAGCGCGCCACCACGGTCAACGACCTCCTCGTCGAGCGCGAGCTTATCAGCGAGGTGAAGCTGAAGGAGGCCATCGCGCGCTCCAAGGAGGAAAAGGTCAAGCTCTTCGACCTCCTCGTCGAGCATTACGATGTCGCGGAAGCCGAAATCACCCGCTGCATGGCCGAGGTGAACGAGGTCGAGTTCCTCGAGTTCAACCCCGAGGAGCTCATCGACCCCGCCCTCTTCGACAACATCCCCGAGGCCTACGCCCGGCGGCACCTCATCTGTCCCCTGAAGCTGACCCTCGACACCAACGACGAGTCGGTGCTGCACCTGGCGATGCACAACCCGAAGGACTTCGTCGCGCTTGAAGACGTCGAGATCCGGACAGGCTGTCCCGTCAAGACCATCTACATGGCGACGAAGAGCGACATCCTGGCGATGATCCAGGCCGCGCTCCACCCCGGCGAGGACGGGGCGGAGGACGAGCCCGAAGCGATGGGCGACCTTGTCGCCGAACTGGCCGAGCAGCTCGGCATCCCCGAGGAGGACGTCGAGACCGTCAAGGTCGAGGAGGGCGCCACCGAGGAGGACGGCCCCATCGTCCGCCTCGCCAACCGCATCATCGAGGAAGCGGTCCGCAAGGGCGCCACCGACATCCATGTCGAGCCGAAGGAGACCCAGGTCCTCGTCCGCTACCGCATCGACGGCTCGCTGGAGAAGTCGCTCACCTTCCCCAACCATGCGAAGAAGGCCATCGTCTCGCGTCTCAAGATCATGGCCGAGTGCAACATCACCGAGCACCGCGTGCCGCAGGACGGGCGTATCCGCTTCAAGGAGCACGGGGGGCGCTACGATATCGAGCTCCGCGTCAACGTCTGCCCCACCGTCGGCGGCAACGAGGATGTGGTCATGCGTATCCTCGCCGACTCCAAGCCGCTCCCCCTCGAAAAGATGGGGATGAAGCCCTACACCTACGAGCCGCTCACCGCCGCGGTCGAGCGGCCCTACGGCATGATCCTCTGCGTCGGGCCCACGGGTTCGGGCAAGACCACCACCCTCCACAGCACCGTCGCGCACATCAACACCCCCGAGCGGAAGATCCTCACCGCCGAGAACCCGGTGGAGATCACCCAGGACGGCCTGCGGCAGGTGCAGGTGAAGCCGGAGGTCGGCCTCACCTTCAAGGAGGCGCTGCGCGCCTTCCTGCGCCAGGACCCGGACGTCATCCTCGTCGGCGAGATGCGCGACTTCGAGACCTGCTCCATCGCGGTCGAGGCGGCGCTCACCGGCCACCTGCTTCTCTCCACGCTGCACACCAACAACGCCCCCGAGACCATCACCCGCCTGGTGGACATCGGCATCGACCCCATCACCCTCTCCGACGCGCTCCTGGTGGTCCTCGCCCAGCGCCTCGCCAAGACCCTCTGCAAGAGCTGCAAGGAGGCCTACGAGCCGACCGACGAGCAGCTGGAGGAGGCCGGCATGGAACGGCGCGACGGGAAGGTCTTCTACCTCGACCAGGAATGGCCCGAGGTCGCGTTCCACCGGGCGAAGGGCTGCCCCACCTGCCAGGACCGCGGCTACAAGGGCCGGATGGGCCTGCACGAGCTCCTGGAGAACAACGACGACATCAAGCGCATCATCTCCACCGGCGGCAAGGTGGCCGAGATCCGCGAACTCGCGAAAGCCAACGGCATGCGCGAGCTGTACGAGGACGGCATGATCAAGGTCCTCGACGGCAGCACCAGCATCCACCAGATCCGCGCCGTCTGCGTCGAGTAGGGCCGCGACGGGGCGCGTCGAATTTGGAGGCCCCGTCATGCGTCTACACTGCACCCGCGTCCGCACCCACCGGCGTTTCGTCTTCATGCTGCCGGTCCTGCTCTGCCTGGCCGTCGCGGCCACCGCCGGCGAAGCCCCCGACCCCGACGCCCATCCCCGCCCCACGCCCGAAGAGGCCCGCGCCTTTGGCGAACGCCTGGAGCTCAGCGTCCGCCGCGGCGACCCCGCCCCGTTCGACGAGGCCTTCGACGTGGACGCCTTTTTCGACCGCATGTTCCGCGACCACGGCATCCCCGCCGCACACCTGGAAGCGGCGAAGAGGGGCAGCCGGCAGTCGCTTCGCCTTGGCACGCAGTTCGTACAGCAGGTCCGTCTGGGCGGACGACTCGACTTCCTCGGGTTGCGAACGGATCGGCCAGCGCCCACCATCCAGTTCCGCCTCATCGTCGCCGAGGGGGCGGTCACGTACAACGAGGCAGCCCTCCTGATCCGTGACGGAGAGGTTTCCATCGAAGACGTCTACGTCTATGCCAGCGGCGAGTACATGAGCGACACCATCCGGCGCCTGCTGCTGCCCGTTCTGGTCCAGCAGGATCGGGCATGGCTGGACAAGCTGCTCGTTGCCGAAAGCGCCTACGTCAAGCACTCCGATGTCATCCAGCGCATGGCGCAGACGCAGACGCCCGAGGTCGCCATCCGCCTGTACGACGGGCTCCCGGAGGTGCTCCGCAATGACCGGGGCCTCCTGCTGCTTTTCCTTCGTGCCGCGTCCCGGATGGGCACCGACTCGCCGGAATACGCTCGCGCGCTCCAGGAAATCCGCAAGCGCATTCCGCCCACCGACCCCGCCGTTCACCTCCTGCTGGTGGATCTTTGCTGCACGGAGGGCCGCTTCGAGGACGCGCATGCCCACCTCGCCGCGCTGCGCCAGGCGCTCGGCCGCGAGGACGCCTATCTCGATTTCCTCGACGGGAATGTGTACTTGGCGGAACAGCGCTACGAAGAGGCCGAAGCGTCCTACCTCGCCGGCATCGAACGCGAGCCCGATCTCCAGGCGCCCTACGGCAGCCTGATCGATGTCGCGCTTGCGCGGGAGGACTGGGAGGGCGTGTCGAAGCGCCTCGACGCCGTCGAAGCCGCTTTTGGCATCGTTCTCACGCCCGAAATCATCGAAGCGAACGATGGCTTCGCCGGTTACGTCCAGTCCGACGCCTACCGCCGCTGGCGGGCCGCGCGCGCCACCGCCGCCCCCGCGGAAGCCCCGGATGCGGACGCCGCGCCCGAGCGCGACCCGCTTCCCGCCGGCGAGACCTGGGACTGACCCGCGTCGCCGCTGCGCCGTCCGGTCGGCCCGAATGCGCGAGCCTCTTGCGCCGGGGGCGGCCGGTCGCTATCATACCCCCACCATGAGCGAAGCCGACGAACGCATCCTCGTTATCGACGACCACGAGGCCACGCGCGAAACCCTCATCGAGGCCCTCACCGACTGGGGGCACGACGTCCTGAGTGCCGAGAGCCGCGCCGCGGCCGAGGCCGTGCTGCGCGCCGAGGCCGTGGACCTGGTCCTCTCCGACCTCATGCTCCCCGACGGCACCGGCATGGACCTGCTCGAGGTCGCCCGGGAGGCCCAGCCCGGGGTCCCCTTCGTCCTCGTCACCGGCCACGGCAGCATCGAGAACGCCATCGAGGCCACCCGCCAGGGCGCCTACGAGTACATCACCAAGCCGCTCGACCTCAACAAGCTCCGCGTGGTGGTGAAGAATGCCCTCCACCTGCGGTCGCTCGAAAAGCAGGTCGGCCGGCGCGACGCCCTCGGCGCCATCATCGGCCAGAGCCCCGCCATCGTGAAGCTCAAGGCCCTCGTCCAGCAGGTGGCCGCCACCGACGCCACCGTCCTCATCCAGGGCGAGAGCGGCACCGGCAAGGAGCTCGTCGCCCGCGCCTTCCAGTCCCTCTCCGACCGGGCGGAGAAGCCCTTCGTCATCGTCAACCTCGCGGCGCTCCCGCGCGACCTGCTGGAGAGCGAGCTCTTCGGCCACGAGAAGGGCGCCTTCACCGGCGCCATCCGCCAGCGGCAGGGCCGGTTCGAGCTTGCCCACGCCGGCACCCTCTTCCTCGACGAGATCGGCGAGATGCCCCTGGAGACCCAGGTCAAGCTCCTGCGCGTCCTGCAGGAGGGCGAGTTCGAGCGCGTCGGCGGCATGGAGCCCATCCGCACCGACTTCCGCCTCATTGCCGCCACCAACGCCGACCTCAAGGCCCTCATCGCGAAGAACCGTTTCCGCGAGGACCTCTACTTCCGCATCAACGTGGTCTCGGTCCGCATCCCGCCGCTGCGCGAACGGCGCGAAGACATCCCGCTCCTGGCCGAGCACTTCCTCGCCGTCTTCAACGCCCGTTACGGCAGCGAGCGCCGCCTCGCCCGCGAAGCGACCGAGATCCTCGGCCGCTACCACTGGCCCGGCAACGTCCGCGAGCTCGAGAACGCCATCGAGCGCGCCGTGGTCACCTGCGTCGGCGACCGCATCGAGCCCGGCGATCTTCCCGAGGAGGTGCGCGGCGCGGCCGAGCCGGTGGGCGGGGGCGAGAGCTTCCCTCCCGGCCTCCCCCTCGACGAGGTGGACCGCCGCTACGCGCTCGCCGAGCTCGACCGCATCGGCGGCAACAAGACCCAGCTCGCCAAGTCTCTCGGCATCGGCCTCAAGACCCTCTACCGCAAGCTCGAAGCCTGGGGCGTGAAGAACGGCGGCTGACCCGCACGCCGGGTTCCTGTCGGAACGGGGGAACGCGTCAGCGTTTCGTCCGGGAGGCGTTGCGCCTGCTCTTTGTCTTCTTCCCGGAAGAGCCGCCCGATGTGCCGCGTTTGGGCTTTTTCGTTCCGGTCGGTGAACCGGCGCCCTTGGGGAAGGCGATGGCGAGCACCTCCTCGGTGGTCTCCACCGGGTGGACGGTGAGGGCCTTGCGCAGCGTCTGCGGCAGGTCGTCCAGGTCGTTCTCGTTCTGCCGGGGGAGGATGACGTCGGTGATGCCGGCGCGGCGCGCGGCGAGCAGCTTCTCCTTGATCCCCCCGACCGGCAGCACCCGGCCGCGCAGCGACAGCTCGCCCGTCATGGCCAGCTTCGGCGGTACGGGGCGGCCCGCGAGCAGGCTCACCAGCGAGACGATGAGCGTCACTCCCGCCGAGGGCCCGTCCTTCGGGATCGCGCCCTCCGGCACGTGGACATGAAAGTCGCTTGTCGCAAAGAGGTCGCGCGCCTGCGTCTCCTCCGCGTCCGGGGTGGTCTGCTCGTCCTTCACCGATCCGGCCTCGCGCCCGCTGCGCGGCGGGCGGCCGTTGAGGAGCCCGAGGTCGTGGGCGTGGGTGCGAATCCACGACAGCGCCGCGGTGGCGCTCTCCTTCATCACGTCGCCCAGCTTGCCGGTGAGGATGAGCTGGCCCTTCCCCTCCATCCGCGTGGACTCCACGAAGAGGACGTCTCCGCCGGTGGGCGTCCACGCCAGGCCGATGGCGACGCCGGGGGTCTTGGTCCGGTTGGCGGCCTCGACGTGCCGACGCGGCGGGCCCAGGTACTCGCGCGCGTTGCCGGCGGTGAGACGGACGGCCGTCTTCTTCCCCTCGGCGACGCGGACCGCCACCTTGCGGCAGACGGTGGCCATCTCCCGCTCCAGGTTCCGCAGGCCGGCCTCGCGGGTGTAGTCGCCGATGACGGTCCGCAGGCCCGCCTTGGTGAAGCGGAGCTGCCGCGTGGTCAGGCCGTGCTCGCTCAGGACGCGGCGGGCGAGGTGCTTGCGCGCAATCTCCACCTTCTCCTCCTCCGCGTAGCCGGGCAGGCGCAGGATCTCCATGCGGTCGCGCAGGGCGGGGGGGATGGTGTCGGTCTGGTTGGCGGTGGTGATGAACATGACGCTGGAGAGATCGAACGGCACGTCGAGGTAATGGTCGGTAAAGCTGTCGTTCTGCTCCGGGTCGAGCACCTCCAGGAGTGCGCTGGCGGGGTCGCCGCGGAAGTCGCTGGCGAGCTTGTCGATCTCGTCCATCATGAAGACGGGGTTGCGCGTGCCCGCCTTGCGCAGTCCCTGCAGGATGCGCCCGGGGAGCGCGCCGATGTAGGTGCGGCGGTGGCCGCGGATCTCGGCCTCGTCGCGGACGCCGCCGAGGCTGATGCGCACGAACTCGCGCCCCAGCGACTCGGCGATGGAGCGCCCCAGGCTCGTCTTTCCCACCCCGGGCGGGCCGGCGAAGCAGAGGATGGGGCCGCGGCCCTCGGGGTTGATCTTCCGCACGGCGAGGTACTCGAGAATGCGGTCCTTCACCTTTTCGAGGCCGTAGTGCTCGCTGTCGAGGATCTCCCGTGCGCGCTGGACGTCGAGGTGATCCTCGGTCCGCTTCGCCCACGGCAGGTGCGCCATCCAGTCGAGGTAGGTGCGGCTGACCGTGTACTCGGCGGAGCTCGGCGGCATGTCGGCGATGCGTTTGAGCTCGCGGTCGGCCTCCTTGCGGGCCACCTCCGGGAGGTCGGCCTCGTCCAGCAGGCGCTTGAGCTCCTCCAGGTCGGCCTGGCCCTCGTCCTCCTCGCCCAGTTCGC
>CAZKKD010000149.1:0-8923 GCA_964553265.1 uncultured Planctomycetales bacterium
CGGCAATCTGCCCGAGCCAGGTGGCGGTGATGTCGATGTCCTGCCGCTCGCCGTGGAGGACCGAGACAAGCGCCCCGGTGGCGGCGCGCAGGCCCGCTTCGGTGCGGGCGAGCTCGCGGTTGGCGCCGGCGAGGCGCTGGGCGGCATAGCCGGGGCCGGACAACTCGCCGCTGGTTTCGCCGCGGAGATAGCCGACCAGGTCCGCGTTGTGCGACTGGATGCGCGCGCGCGCCTCGGCCACATCCTGGATGTACGGCGCGAGGAGCTCTTCGGCCACGGGGCGGTCGAGCACGTCGACGGTTTCGAGCGCCTCGGTGGTGCTGCGGACGGCCAGCTCGGCCCGGAACTCGAGCGACGCCGACTCCATCACCTGCACCAGCGCACTGGTCAGCGACGCGTCTCCGCCGCCCTCCAGCACCGCGGACGCGAGGATGGCTTCGTAGGCTTCCTGCGTCTCCGGCTGCGGGAGGTAGAGCGCCGGGTCGGTGACCTCCGCCAGCGGCGTCGGGAGGGGCGGGAGCCCCGCCTCGGGCGCGCCCGGCGGTGGGGCAAACGGATCGAACCGGTCCGCCGCCAGGGGGTCGTCCGCTTCGGCCGGCGGCGTGTACGGCACGGCCGGCGCGGGCGGGGGCGGAACAAACGGGGCAAAAAACGCGGTGGATTCGGCCGGGCCGCTTTCGCCGGACGTCTCGGTGGTGGAAAGCTCGGTCGACGATTCCGCAGCGGTGGTCGCGGCGGCGTCGGCCTCGAAGACATCGTTGACCGTGTAGGAGAGGGCGGCCGTGGTGCTCAACCCGCCGCCGTCGGTCACCTGGACGGTGAGGCTGCCGGTGGACGCGTCCTCGTAATCGAGGCTCACGCCGTCCTGCAGATAGACCTCCGCGTCGGCGCCGCCCGCGTTGCTGATCGTGTACGCACCGTCGGCGGCGACGAAGGTGTAGGTCTCGCCGCGGTCGCGGTCGGCGACGCGGAGCGTGCCCACCAGCGCGCCGGGGACGTTCTCGTCGACGCCGCGGCTCTCGAGGGTGATGCCGGTCGGGGCGTACTCGCTCACCCCGAGGATCGGGATCGAGAGGCTCTGGTCGGTGCTCAGCCCGCCGCTGTCGGTGGCGCGCACGATGAGCGTCACCGCCTCGGCCGTCTCGCGGTCGAGGAGCGTCGCGTCGGCGATGCGCAGCTCGTTCCCCACGAGGGCGAAGGCCCCGCCCGCGTTGTCGACCAGCGTGTAAGTGAAGGTGTCGCCCACGTCCTGGTCGGTGGCGGCCACGGTGCCGGCGCTCTCGCCGTTGCTGGAGCCGCCGGCGGTGAGACCGGTGCTGTTGTACTCCTCCACGCCCTGGGCGCTGAAGGTGACGGCGGTGGGGGCCTCGTTCAAGTCGTTGACGTTGATGACGAGGTCGGAAGTGGTGTTCAGTCCGCCGCGGTCGGTGACGCTGATGGTGAGGCGGTAGAGGCTCTTGACCTCGTAGTCGAGGTTGACGCCACTGGCGAGGACGAGGTCGTTGCCGCTGACGGTGAACTTGTTCGCATCGTCGCCCATGAGGTAATAGGCAAAGGTCTCGGCGGCGAAGATGTCCGGGTCGGTCGGCTGCAGCGTGCCGACGACGGCGCCGGCGGCGCTGTTCTCGTCGATGGTGTTGCTGGTGATGGCGAGGCCGGTGGGGGCTTCGTTGACGTCGGTGAGGGCGACGGTGAAATCCTGCGTCACCTGCAGGCCGTGCGGGTCGGTCACCAGCACCTGGAGCGCATAGCTCTGCGCGTCGGCCTCGTAGTTGAGGGTGACGCCGTCCTTCAGCTTCAGGCGGTTCTCCGCGCCGATCTCGAAGAGGCCGGACGGATCGCTCACGAGGCTGTAGACATGGGTCTCGGCGAAGTCCTCGTCCACTGCGTCGAGCGTGCCCACCACCGCGCCGGTCTGGTTCTCCTGGAAGGTGCTGCTGGTCAGCGTCGCGCCGGTCGGCGCTTCGGCGACGTCGGTGACGCGGACGAGGATGAGCTCGTCGTAGCTGAGCCCGCCCCCGTCGGTGACGCGGACGCGGATGGCGTGGCTCTGGTGGGTCTCGTAATTGATAAGCGACCCGTCCGCCACCACGATCTGCCCGCCCACGAGGTCGAAGCGCCCGTCCGCGTCGTCGAGCAGGCTGTAGGTGAAGGTCTGCGGCACGCCGTCGTCGGTATCGGGGTCGGTGGCGGAAAGGTCGCCGACCACCGTGCCGTTGGCCGCGTTCTCGGCCACGCTGTCGCTGCTGAGGATGATGTCGTTGGGGGCTTCGTTGATGTTGTTGATGGTGATGCTGAAGGTGTACTCGGTCGACTCGTTCCCGTCGCCGTCGGTGACGGTGAAGTCGAAGCCTTCGTCCGGGTCGATGACGCTGGTGGTGTGGGTGAAGTAGAGGATGCCGTTGAGGATATCCTCCTGGGTGAACTGCATCGCCTCCAGCAGGATCTCGCTCGAATCGGCCACGCCGTCGCCGTCCACGTCGCGGAAGAGGTTGCCCTCGTTGGGGCGGTCCTTGACGGTGTAGATGAGATCCGCGTCGTCGGTCTCCGGGTCCGTGGCGGCGAGGCTGTCGATGGAGATGTTGACCGTTTCCAGTTCGTCCAGGATAACGCCGGTGTTGGCCACCAGGGACGCCGGGTCCTGGATGTCGAATTCGAAGCGGGCGAGGTCGGTCCAGAGCACCTGGCCGTTGTCTTCGCTCGACGGGTTGCCGAGGCGGAAGTAGAACGCGTCCCTGTAGCCGGCCTCGTTGTCGTGCAGGTAGGTGAGCAGCCCGCTGTCGATCTGCGCCTGGGTGAAGGTGCCGCCCGCGGTGAGCGTCGTCTCGCCCCCGTCCACCACCCCGTCGCCGTCGGCGTCGAGGAAGAGCGTGCCGTGCATCGGCGCGCCGGCGACCGAGTAGACAATCTGTCCGGCCGTGGAGTCCGCATCGGTGTAGGCGAGGTCGGTGTTGCCGATCACCACGTCGTTGCCGCGGCTCACCTTCGCCCCGCCATTGACGTCGAGCACCGGCAACTGGTCCCCGCCGCTGAGCATGAAGATGCTGACCCCATCGATCCGCCACTTCTCCACGTCACCAGTATTGGGGTCGTCCCAGAGGCTGTTCCACTCCACCTCTTGCCGCGTAAGACCACCGCCTTCATTGTACCACTCCACGTCGAAGTAGACGGTTTCCGCGCCGGCATTGTCGTTGTACCCATAGGCAGCCACGAAGTGGCCTTCATCGGTGTCCTGCTCATTCAAGTACAGAAAGACGGGCCGGCCCGCATCGATCTGGGCCTTGTAATCGGAGAACTTGAAACTCCCGCTGACATTGTCCGTCTCCGGCGAGTAGCTGGTGGCCGTGTCGAGCGCATAGCCGCGCCACTCCGCATACTTGTGCGTGCCGTGGAGAACATCGCCCTCGGTGTCGGCTGCAATGAGGGAAGCCAAGTCCATAAACCAGATTGCGGTCTCGTAATTGCTGTTCCCATGTGCGGACATGCTTGTGCCCATGAAGTCCGCAATGCTGTTGAAGCTGGATTCAGGATGGAGAGACGGATCATCCGGATCCGCTGTAAAATACGCCGCGATGTGCCCGTCGCTGGCGATGGCGTCGTCCAGGATGGCATTGGTGTCGCGGTTGTTGGTGCCGCCGTCGTAGGTCTCGTACTCGGCCTGGCCGCCGGCGATAAGGTCGACGTAGCTGGCGCCGCCGAAGCCGAAGATGTCGTAGTAGCCGAGGATCATGCCGCTGGCGGTGGGGCCGCAGCCGTGGTTGTAGGCCGCGTCCGGCATCCAGTAGACGTAGGTGCCGTCGTTGGCCACGTCGCCGACGCGGATGACAAAATCCTTGTCGTAGGCATTCCCGCTCGCGTCGGTGGCGCGGATGGTGACCAGGTGCTGCGCCTCGGTCTCGTAGTCCAGCGTCGGCGCTTCACTGGTCCGCAACCGCCAGGTGCCGCCGTCGTTGAAGACCTCGAAGTTGCCGCTCGGATCGTAGACGAGCGAATAGGTTAGCGCGTCGCCCTCCAGGTCGATGCCGCTGATGTCCGCGACGTTCTGCTGCGGGGCCGTGTTCTCGTCTACGATGGGGGTGACGAGGCCGACCTCCGCCGCGCCCGAATCCCCGCCGTTGGCGTCGCTGCCGGGCGCGCCGCCGAGGAAGCGGCTGCCGTAGAGCGCCACCGCGTCGCCGAAGCCGTCGTCCGCATTGCCACCGGAAAGGTCCTGCTTGCCACGCTGGGTCCAGGTGGCGCCGGTATCGTACTCGAAGGCGTAGACCGCGCCGCCGTCGGCTTCGCCGCTCGCGCCGACCACGATGCTGTTGCCGTCCACCGCCACCCCGCTGCCGAAGGCTGCGTTGCTCGCCGGATCGCCGGCCGCGAGAGCCTCCTGGTGATTCCAGGCCGCCCCGTCCCAGCGGTACACGTGGGCCGCACCCGCGTCGGCGAAGCCGGTGTCGTCGCCGGGTTCGCCGACGACCAGGACGGAATGCCAGAGATCCACCGAGCTCCCGAAGGCATCGTTCGCGGCCGCACTGCCGGAAGTCACCGTCAGTTCGTTGCCCCAGGTATTCCCGTCCCAGGTGTAGCTGTAGACCGCGCCCTGGTCGGCCGCCGCGTCCCAGCCGGAGGCCCCCACCGCGAGGAAGGTGCCGCTCACGGCCAGGGATTCGCCGTAGCCGTCATCAACGCCCGGGGTGCTGGCCACCAGCTTCTGCGCCTCGGTCCACTGCGCACTGCTCAGGCGGAAGGCGTAGACCGCCTCGTTGTCGTCGCCCACCATCACCCAGTCGCCGTCGGTGTCGAGGGCGGTGCCGAAGCTGTGGTTCGCATCCGCATCGGAGGCGGTGACCTTTGCGTTCTGGGTCCAGGCGGAGTTGTAGTAGCCGAACACATACGCCGCGCCCGAATCGGTACCCGAGGCGTCCGCGCCCGGCGCGCCGATGACGATGCGGTCGTGGTAGGCGCTCACCGACGTCCCGAAGGCGTCGCCCGCGGCCGCGTCGTCGGCCGTGATGGTCGTCTCCAGGTTCCAGCTCCCGCCCGTGTCACGGCGGTAGACATAGACCGCGCCGGCGTCGTTCGCGGCGGCGTCCTCGCCGGGCGCACCGACCACGGCGATGTCGTCGTACATGGCGACGTCGGTTCCCGCCGCATCGGCGGCGCCCGACGGCACCGTGAGGGGCAGCGCAATGTTGTTGTGCGTGTCGGCATAGAGGTTGATCGCCACCGGGTCGCCAGCGGCCAGGACACCCCGGAAGGCGTCCGGCGCGGCCCCGCCGAACCAGGCGTCGCCCAGGTCGACGTTGCCGTCCTCCAGCACCCAGTCGCCGCCCGCGTCGGCGTTGCCGGTCGGGTCGGTGCTCGCGGCCACGTCCGCGCCGGTGAGGTATTCGAGTTGCGCGACCAGGAGGCCGCCCTCGTCGGTGCCCGCCAGGTCGCAGGCGAAGAGGTCGATGCGCCCGTCGGCGGCCATGAGCCCGCCCACCTCGCGCCAGAAGTCCTGCTGTGCGCTGCTCGCCAGCACGCCGCCCAGGCTCACGTCGGCATCGCGGGCGAGCTGAAAGCGCCCGGTCCCCAGGTCGTGGCTCACCAGCCCCAGGCTCTCCACCGTCCGGTCGCCCACCCGGTCGCGGATGCGCGCCAGGAGGTCCGCGGCCGTGGTCTCGGCGCTCGAATAGCTCACCACCTCCACGCCGCGCGCGGCCGCCTCGGCCAGGAGGTCGGCATCCTGCACCATGGCGTTGACCACCAGCACCCGCGCCGGTTCCGCGTCCGCGCCGTCGGCGTCGGCCGGGCCATCGGCCAGGGCGTCGGCATCCCCGTCCCCGTCGGCCGGATCGGCCGCGTCGCCGTCGAGGGGATCGGTCCCGTCGATCAGCTCCTGCGGCTCGGTCGCGTCGTCGGTATCAACCGCCGCGTCGAGGACAATGCGCTCTTCCAGAGCCAGGATGCGGAACGCCATGGATTTCGCCTCCTTCCACCGTATGCGAGGCCGCCGGCCGTCCGCAACCGGATCGACCCGCCCCGCGTGTAACGCCGGATTCGTTTCGCCATCTCGCGTGCGTCCGCCCGGCGGACATGCTCCCATAACCTTACACTATAGCATCCGATGCCGGATCGTTTCCCGATTTTTTCCCCAATTTCGGTTGGAAACCGGGAGTTGCGCTTTGCACCGGCCCGCCGGACCGCTCCGGTCCGGCCGATCGCGCCGCCACGGAAAGCGGGATGCGGCAACGAAAACCGTAACAACTTCTTCTGGAACAACCTCTTGCACAAAGACCGCCTCACACGGAGGCGGTCTGTGCCGGTGCTGCATTCCGGTTGTCGTCGCCCGCCGACTGCGCGGCTGCCGCCGGGCGCGGTTTGCGCCGCGTCAGAACGATTCGTCCGACCACGAGAGCGGCAGGTCCGGCCCCGCGGCGGGGGCGGCTGCCTCCGCGTCCGGGTCGGGTTCGTCCGGGACAGGCTGGAGGAACTCGTCCAGCGTCGGCTCCCCGCCGGTGTCGCCCGCCGGTCGGACAACGGGAGCGACGGGGTCGGCCGTTGCCGGCCCGTCCATGCCGATCTCCAGCGCCCCGTCCCCGGCGGCGGCGGTTTCGGCGCGGAAGACGAACGCGGGTTCGAGAATCTTCGCCGCGGTCACGCGCAGCTCCTCGAGGCCCGGCAGGCGTTCGAGGGCCGAGGCGAGCACGGCCTCGGGCGAGCCGGGCTGGTCGGCCGGCAGCGTACCGTCGGCGACCGGCGCCGCGTCCCGGTCGGAGCGGTGGAACGAGACGTCGGCGGGATCCCAGTCCTCCGGCGGCTGCCAGAGCCCCTCGGCCAGCGGCTTGCTGACCCGCGGGGCCCATCCGCCGGCGAGCAGCGGGTCGCGGCCAAGTGTGTTGAAGAAGCGCGCCCCCGCGGTCACCAGGTCGCTGGTGGCCCGGAGCCGGCGCACGCGGCCGAGAAAGGCGTCCACCTCGGCGGCAAAGAGCTGGTCCTGCGTGGCCTCTCCTTCCTCGACGCGGCGGGCGACGGCCTTCACCATGTTGTCCTGGATGCCGGCGTACCGGCCGGCGAGGCGCTGGGTTTCCTGCGCCTCCTTGTGGAGGAGAAACGCCAGCCGCATCTGGGCCAGGATGCCGACCGCCTGCGCCATGCGGCGGTCGCGCTCCAGCCCCACGCGCTCCTCGGCGGCCCGGCGCTCGCTCCACCGCTGCGGCAGGGAGAGGATGTTCCAGGCGGTGTCGACGCCGATCTCGTTCCAGTGGTTGCGGTAGAGGAAGCGGTTGCTGTCGGTCTCGTAGCGGGCGAAGAAGTTGACGCTCGGGAACATCCGCAGCACGCTCTTGCGCACGTCGGCCAGCGCGATGCGCTCGCGCAGGTCGCCCTGGTAGAGCTCCGGCCGGTTCCAGAGCGCTTCCTGCTCCCAGGCGTTCAGGTCGCCGGTCGGCAGGTCGCCGCCCATCTCCGGGTCGAGCGCCACCAGGCGGAACGCCGCCCCGGGCGGAAAGCCGACCAGCTCGCCGAGCTCGGCCTTCGCTTCGGCCAGGTCGCGCTGGAACGCGCCCAGGCGGATCTGGATCTGCACCAGGCGCTTCTGGTGTTCGAGCGCGTCGACCTCGTTCAGGCTCTGTTCGCGGACGAGGCGCTGGATCTTGCGGATCCGGGCGTCGGCGTCGGCGCTGAGCGCGGCGGCGCGCTCGGCCGCTTCCTGCGCCACCGCGGCGCGGCAGTAGGCGCGGGTGACGTCCACCACCAGGTTCTGCCGCACGCGGGCGAGCTGCCAGTTGAGGATGCGCGCCTCGCTGTCGGCCTGCCGCCACTGGAGGTAGCTGACGCCGAAGTCGAGCACGTTCCACGCAAGGGTGAGGTCGGACATCGTCTGCAGCTTCTCGGTGCTGATGGAGGGCTCCAGCGACTCGCGGTGCGTCTGCAGGCTCTCGGAGGAAGAGGCCTGCAGATCGTTCTGCCGGCGGCGGCGGGCGTGGGCCCGGACCTCCAGCAGCATCTTGCGCTTCGCGGCGGTGGCGAGCTCGGCCTCCACCTCGGCCTCGCGGCGGGCGACCGCCGCCATGAGGTGGTGCTCCAGCGACAGGCTCACCGCCCGGTGCAGCGACAGCGGCGCGTCCGGCACCGCGGCGGTGCGTTCGGCCATCGCGGCGCGATCCTCGGCCGCTTTTTCCTTCCGGAAGAGGGTGGTGTACTCGCGTTCGCTGGCGCAGCCGACCAGCAGGCCGGCCGCAACGGCCAGGAGGATGGCCACCAGCGACAGGCGCCGCAGCAGGGCGTCGCGATGCGGGACGGTACGGACTCGACGGCGGCTACGTTTCGGCACGGAGGTCTCCTCTCGCTCTCGGCGTCGGCAGCCGGATCGCACTGCCGCCGCGCGCGCGGACGGTTCCGGGCGCCGCGACGCGGGCCCGGCCGGATCGGGGTACGACACTGTTCCCATTGAGGCTTATCGACACATTCTTTCGCCCGATTTTGCAACTCCTGCCGGATCCAGCGGCGGGAACCCCCCCGAAACGCTCGCCTGACGCCGGGTCGCCGCAGCGGACCTGCCCGCCTCGCCCGGCAGGAATTCCGTTGGCGCCGTGGGGGAGACTTCCGATAACATGAAAGGGAGCGTCCGTGGGCGCGCGGCTTGCGCCTGCGGCGACTACCGCAACGGGATGACCACGCAGACGACGGGAACCGGCATGCCGGACGGAAACCTGATCTCCCAGCAGGGCGGCCAGCGCCAGCCCCTCGACGCCCGCACGGCCGGAGGCGGCCCGGTCTCCGCGTCCGGGCCGATGCCGGCGTTCGAGGCCGGGACCGAACTCCACGGCCGGGTGGTGGCCGACCGCGGCGGAGGGCGCTACATGGTCGAGTTCCCCCCGGCCGAAGACGCCCGCATTCCGGCCGGCGGCGAGGCAGCGCCCGCCGCCGACGCCGACGCCGCGCCCGCGCG
>CAZKKD010000150.1:0-8854 GCA_964553265.1 uncultured Planctomycetales bacterium
GGCGATGACGTCGAGGGTGTCGTCGGGAGTGTCGAGCTCCACCACCTGGCGGCAGACGCTCGGGCCCAGGAGGGCGATGGTCTCGCGAATGGCGCGTGAATCGTAGACGATGAGCAGCGGTTCTTCGATCTGTGCGGTCATCCCGTCCCCTTGTCCTCGCCGGAGGTGTCCGGAGGGGGCGGCGCTGTCGATTCGTCCTGTGGTGTGTCGCCGTTCTTCTTGAAGAGCTTGGTCAAGAGGACGGCGTTGCCCCGTTCGCTGTAGACGATCTCGTCCATCAACTGCTTGGTGATGTAGACCCCGTAGCCGCCGGCGCGCTTGCCCTCTTCCATGCGGTTCATGATGTGCGCGAGCGGGTCGGCGGAGGGGTCGCTGAGGGCGTTGGGGTCGAAGCCTTCGCCCTGGTCCTGGATCTTGAAGACGATCCGGTCGTGGAAGATGCAGTAGCAGAGGGAGATGCGCTTCTTCCGGTCCTGGCGGTTGCCCCATTCGATGGCGTTCTGGCCCAGTTCGTCGATCGCGACGCGGATGTCCTCCTTTTCGTCGGGATCGAGCGGGGCGTCGCCGAGCAGGGCGGTGAACTTCTGGAAGCGCTCGACGTATTCGAAGTCGCTGGGCGCGGTGAGCTCCACCCAGCCGTCCATCTCGCGGCGGACCTCGATGTCCTCGCCCTTGCCCTCGAAGCGCTGGTGGCGCTCGACGGCCCGCTGGATGGTCTGCAGAAAGCGGCCGACGCTGATGGGCTTGAGAATATAGTCGATGGCCCCCATGCCGAGGCACCGGACCACGTTGTCGTCGTTCTTGTGAGCGGTCAGGACCAGGCAGGAGATGTGCGGCGCTTCCGAACGGAGGGTGGTGACCACGGCTTCGCCGTTCATCCGCGGCATCATCATGTCGGTCACGACGATGTCCCAGTCGTAGTCGCGTTCGCGGAGGAAGTCGACCGCTTCCTGGCCGTCGGCGGCGCTGGCCACATCGTAGCTCTCGGTCTTCTCCAGGACGTTGGAGATGACCTTTCGGATATGCGGTTCGTCATCCACGATCAGAATGCGTGTTTTGGCCATGGCTGTCTCGTCCCGGGGACCCGTGCGTCGCGTCGAAGTGTAGGGTCGCGCCGTCGGCCTGTCAAGCGGAATGGGGGGCGGCTGACGGCCGGCAGGTGGTCTTCAGCAGGCCTTTCCGACAGGGGCGGGGCTCAGGGGGTCTCGGACCGGTCGGTGGCCTCCGCGTTGCCGGTGGCCGGGGCTGGCGGACCGGACGCAGGGGGGGCGCTTTCGTCGCCGGCAAAGGCCTCGGCCAGGGATTCGACCTGTCGGTGGAAAGCGGGATCCTGGAGCGCCGCCAGGAGGCGGTCGGAGAGGTGGCCGATGCTGAAGTAGTCGGCCTGCCGTTCGGCGGCGATGAAGTCCGGATTGAAGACGCAGAGCACCTCGTCCAGGTCGCGGGCAACCTCCGACCATGCGGGGGAGAGGCGCAGCCCCGACGCCTGCCGGTCCAGGCACCCGTGGAAGACGGCCAGGAGCTGCTCCATGGTGCTGAAGTGGCCGGCCAGGCGGGGAAAGCAGCGCTCCAGGTGCGCCATGCCCGCGAGTTCGTCCTCGGCCAGCGGGTAGAGCGTGGCCATGCGGGTCAGCAGGTCGTCGTCCGGCACTTCCCCCCCGGCTTCAAAGGCGGAGAGGCGTTCGGTGGTGATGCCGAGGGCGTCCGCGGCGGCCTGCGGGGTCAGGCGGCTTCGGCGACGGCCCGCGGTCAGCATCCGCCCCAGCGGTTTGCGGTTCGGATCCCGCGCGGGAGGCAGCCTCCGGGGGATGGGGCAGTTGCCGCTTTCGGGCAGGTCGGTGACCAGCGACAGGGCCGGGACATTCAGGGCACGGGCAAAGGCGCCCAGAAGTTCGAGCGAAAGCGTCTGTTTGCCGTTCTCGATGCGACTGATGGTCGCTTGACTGCGGCCGATCCGGCGCGCGACTTCGGCGGTGGAGAGGCCGGCTTCGTTGCGCGCGTTGCTGATGCGTTGCCCAATGACGGTGTTGTTCATGCTGACCTCCGCAAACGGTGTCGGATGTGACGCAATGTAGCTTCGCATCGCGTTTTGTCAAGTCTTGTTGCGAAGGAAAAGGATAGAAATCTCTTGCGACTACCCGTCGATGTGGGCAAATGCCGCCCCGTTCAAGGAGGGCAAAAAGAACCGGGGGAGGCCGCGTGTCGGGCCTCCCCCGGTTTGCCGAAACCGCTCTGGTGGTCAGAACTGCTTGCCTCAGGAAGGTTTGCGGAAGTGCAGGATGCCCCACTGCAGGCGACCGGCGTTGCCGGCGTCGACCCAGTGCTTGAGGCCTACCTTCATGCGCTCGATGTATTCCTTGCTGACGAGGCCATCCAGATCGTTTTCCCGCGATTCGGTGATGTCGTGGACACGCCCGTAGTGGTTCGCGATCTGTTCGGTGTGATCCTCGAAGCGCACCTCCTCCAGGCCCTGGCGGGCCGCTTCGGCGCGGTAGAACGAAAGGCTGCCCAGGGAATCGAGGTGGATGCGGTCCAGCACCGGCTGGAGCGCGTCCTTGCTCACCCCATCGACCTGCATGATGTCGGTGAAGACCAGCTGCCCGCCCGGCTTGAGGACGCGGGCGGCCTCCTCGATCACCTTGGCGCGTTCCCCGCTGTGAAGAATGGCGTCCTGGCTCCAGACGACGTCGAAGCTGGCGTCGGGGTAGGGGATCTTCTCGAAGCTGGCGTCCACGACCTCGATCAACTGGTCAAGCCCCTGTTCGCGGTTCATCTCGCGGTCGCGTTCGTTTTCTTTCTCGCTCAGGTTGAGCGCGACGACCTTGCACCCGAAGCGCTTGGCCAGGTAGCGGGCCGCGCCGCCATACCCGGCGCCGATGTCCAGCACCCGGGCGTCGGCGGGGATCTCGCCCACCGCGTTCACCATGGCTTCGACGGTCCGGCGGCTGGCGTCGAAGACGGATTCCTCGGGGCTCTGGTACAGCCCGATGTGGATGTCCTCTCCGCCCCAGACGTGGAAGTAGAAGTTGTCCGCGTCATCGCTGTTGTAATAGGTCCGTGCCGTCTCGACGACGGCCGAATAGTCGCTCGTCATGTGGGGTTACTCCTTCTCTTCTTCTGCATCTTCGATGTAAATCTTTTCCGCGACGTGCACGTAGAAGTCGGGGTCCTGGTCGCGGTAGGTCTCCTTGAAGTCGCCGTAGGTCTCGATCTTCTGAAAGCCGACCTCGTGCATCAGGCGGCGGACATAGTTCTTGCGCAGGGGGAACATGTTGAGGTGGTACACCTGTCCGTCGGGGAACTCGTACCGGAACCGCGCCAGGCCGTCATCGACATGTTCCGGCTCGGCGGAGACGTTGTCGCCGCAGTAGTAGTACTTGTGCTTGGAGGTGAAGCCGTTGTCGAGGATGCCGTCGTAGTTGCGCTGATCCAGGATCAGGATGCCGTCGTGCTTCAGCATGGCGTAGTACTCGGCCAGCGCCTTGCGGCGGTCCCGCTCGTGGAAGAGGTGGGTAAACGAGTTGCCGAGGCAGATGATGGCGTCGTATTCGCCGTGGACGTCGCGGTTCAGGAAGCGCCAGTCGGCCTGGACGGTGCGCAGGATGTGGCCGTGCCGCCGGGCGTTCTCGAACGCCTTCGACAGCATGGCGGGGCTGCCGTCGGCGCTGGTCACCTCGAAGCCGGCCTTGAGCAGGCGGACCGAGTGGAAGCCGGTGCCGGTGGCGACGTCGAGGATCTTGCGCGCGCCGCGTTCGCGCAGGTGACGGATGAAGAAGTCGCCCTCGCTGTCCTCACGACTCTCCCAGTCGATGAGTTCGTCCCACTTCTCGACGAAGTCCATGACGTATTCGTTGGTGTAGTTGTCGGTTTCGCGGTGCTCGGTCGGGTTTTCGCCGAACTGCTGGTCCTGTGGCACCTCTTCAAGCGTCTTGGCTGTCATTGCGCGATTCTCCTCTTGCTGGCTTCCGTTTTCCTCATGCGGAACCTTCGTTCCGTCAAAAAACTCCGAAATGCCGAATGCAACTCCTCTCGTTCGCTTGCCCAGCCGGACTGCCGGGTGTTCACGCGTTGATCGCTCCCGCATCACCGTCCAGGCGGCGACCGGTGCCGTCGGCCTTGCCCCCGTTCAGTTGTTGGGGAAACGTCGAGCAATGTGGCCCATAAGGTACGCAAGGCCAGTGCCAGCGCGAATGGAAAAGGCGTAACTTGCAAGTGTCTCATGGGTTGTAGGGAATCAACCAATCCGCTCTTTCGGATCCCTGACCGGAAAATCAGGGGGGGTGCGAACATCCTGCCCGCTTGGTTGGCGATTCATTGCTGGCCGGCAAGGGTCTGTGCAGAAGGTGCACGATGCTTGTTTTTGCTGTTTGGGAAAAATGGCGGGTCATGTTGTTGTAAACGCATTAATTATCAGGCAATAATGATTCTTGGGACGCTTGTCACGGGAATTGCCTTGACGTATACATCATGCTCAATTAGGGTAATTGGACGTATTGGGAACCACAACCAGGCCCTTGCCGCTGAAATCGATCCAACGGTCGGGATGCGCTGGCCGTATGGGCGTCGTGCGCACGATGGCGAAGGGCTGAAGCATGAGAGGTGACATGACCGAACTCCCGGAACAATGCCGTATCCTGTGCGTGGAGAAGGGGCGGGACCTGGCCCGCCAGGTTCGGCTGGTCCTTCCGGAGGAGCGGGTCGAGCTGGCGTACGAGCGTTCGCTCTACGAGGTGGTGGACCGCTTCGAGCGCGAATCGTTCGACATCATGCTCTTTTCCGGTATGGTCGCGCGCGAGGAAGAGCGCGACGCGCTGGACATTCTGGAGCTCATCTCCGCAAAGTGCCCCCTGACGCAGGTGCTTTTTTTCGTTGAACCGGGGCAGATGCACCTGGCGCGCTCCGCCCTGCAGGCCGGCTCCTTCCACTATGCCAAGCTCCCGGTCAGCGATCTGGAGTTGCGCGTCCTCATCGAGTCGTCGCTGGCGCAGCAGCCGCGCATCGGGCCGAATCTGCTCCTGAAGGAAGAGGTGGATCGGACCACGTTCCAGAGCCTGATCGGGCAGTCGGAGGCGATGCAGAGTGTCTTTCGCCAGATTCGGCAGGCGGCGGCGACGGATATCCCCGTCCTCCTGACCGGTGAGACGGGAACCGGAAAGGAACTGGCGGCGCACGCCATCCACCAGGAAAGCGTCCGCGCCGAGCTTCCCTACGTTCCGGTTCACCTCGGTGCGCTGCCGGCCGACCTGGTGCCGTCGGAACTGCTGGGCCACGAGAAGGGGGCGTTTACCGGCGCGGTAAGCCGCAAGGCGGGCTGCTTCGAGCAGGCAGGCGGGGGCACCGTCTTTCTCGACGAGATTTCGACCATTGACGGGCGCATCCAGATCTCACTGCTTCGGCTGCTGGAGCACCGGGCGTTCCAGCGTATCGGCGGCGGCGAGACCCTGCACGCGGACGTGCGGGTGATTTCGGCCAGCAACGTGGACCTGATGGACGAGGTGCGGGAGGGGCGCTTCCGGGAGGACCTCTTCTTCCGCCTGGATGTGCTGCACATTCACCTGCCGCCGCTGCGCGAACGGAAGGGCGACATCGCGCTCCTGATCGAGCACTTCCTGCAGCAGACCGCGCGCCGCTTCCGGAAGGAGATCCGCGGCATTGCGCCGGAGTGCCTGGCCCGGCTGGAGGCGTATTCATGGCCGGGCAATGTGCGCGAGCTCAAGAACGCGATTCAGCGCGCGGTGGTGATGTGCACCGGCGACATTCTCCTGTCGCGGCACCTGCCGGCCCGCCTCGCCAGCGCGCCGCGCCGGGAGCGCGTCGTCACCGTCCCGGTCGGAACCTCCCTGGCCGAGATGGAGCGGACCCTGATCGCGCGGACGCTGGAACAGTTGGGCAACAACCGCACGAAGACCGCGAACGTCCTCGGCATCAGCCGGCGGGCCCTCTACAACAAGCTCCGCCGGCACGGGCTGGACGCGCCGGAAGGGCAGGGGGCCGGCGGGGCCGCAGCGTTGGGGCAGAGGTAACCGTACCCGTCCCGACGGGACGCCCCGAACCTTCCGGAAGGCAGACCCGTGGCCACCCGTCAGCCCCGCCCCCACGGGGGCTGGGCGTGACCGGCTATTGCCGCAGGGCCGGTTCGCCGGCCATCTGCTCGACCCCCGCACACAACTGCTGCAGCGCACCCGCATAGAGCGCCCGTCGGCGGGCCTCGCGCGCACTCGTACCCGTGTCCGGCGCGCCCGTCCGGATGGCTGACGTCGTGGCGTAGGGGTTGCAGGTGCGTTCGGCGGGGAGCGAGCGAAGGATGCGGGTCGCCGAACCGAATGCGCGCGGTATGCCCGCGGCGGCCGTGCTGCCGGCGGGCGCCAGGCCGGCCGCGGCCGCCGGCAGAAGGGCGAGGGCCGCCCCCATCGCGTTCGGTGCGTCGGCTGCCGGGTCGGCCGCCTGCCCGGGTGCTTCGGGGGCGACGCCGCCTTCCGAGACGTCCGCACCCGCCGGCGGGGTCGAGGCTTCGGCGTCGCGGACCACCTTCTGCAGCAGCCGATCGAGCGCTTCCCGGAGCGCCGCGTCGTCGAGGGTGTCGCCTTCGCCCGCGTCGGTCCGGGCGAGGGAAGCGGCAAACGCGTCCCGCCCGGCGCGGTCCTGGCGGAGCCGGGCCTGCCGCAGCGCGGCGGCCACCTCGGCCCGCGTCTGTTCGGCCATGGTGCGGAGCGCTTCGGGGCCGGTCTCGCCGCCTTCGCGCATCGTCGACAGCACGGCGCGCAGCACCCGGGTGCGGATGCGCAGATCGGCGTTGGCCTGTTCGAGGCGCTGGAGCGACCCGGCAAAGGCGTCCTCGCCGACGCGATCCCAGCGACCGACGGTCCGGGCGGCGCGGCCGAGCAGAACGCTGCTGGAGCGCAACTGGGCGCGGGCGGCCTCGACGTCGTTGCGGTAGGTCTGGATCAGTTCGCCGGCGGCTTCGACGGTCGGCGCGGGGGCGGTGTTCGGGAGGGCGGCGAGCAGGCGCTCGGCGCGGTAGGCCGTGGCCGCCGCGTTGGTGACCGCGGAGAGGGCGTTCTGGTAGGGCGCCGCGTGCTCGCTGTCCGCGGTGTGGTAGGCGCGCAGGAGCGCGAGGTAGGCGTCGCGGATTTCCGGCATGGCGCGGACGCGTTCCAGACCGAGACGCTCCCAGAGCGGGGCCTCGGTGCGCGCCGGACCGTCATCGTCCTCAGCCCCCGGGCCGTCGCCGTCGGTCCGCGCTTCGCCCTCGTCGTCGACCATGGCGAGGCGGTCGTCCTCGTCGAGACCGTCGTTCGGGGCCTCCGGCGTGTCGGTCTCGACGAGATCGTCCTGTCCGTCGTCGAGGCCGTTCTCGCCGGTGTCGGTTTCGCCGGCCGCGTCGGTGTCCGGCTCCGTGCCCGTGTCCGCGTCGCTGTCGGACGATTCGGCGTCGGTCTCAGCGGTGTCGCTTTCCGTGGATTCGCCGGCTTCGGCGTCGAGGCCTTCGCCTTCGGCGGCTTCGGCTGTGTCACCGTCCGCGCCATCGCCCTCGGTGGCGTCGCCTTCGGCAGCTTCCCCTTCCGCGGCGGCATCCCCTTCGCCTTCGGCGGTATCGCTTTCGGTCGATTCTCCTTCGGTGTTGTCCCCCTCATCGCCGAGTCCTTCGCCGGTGTCATCGGTGAGGCCCTCGTCTTCGCCGAAGAAGTCGTCGCCAGTCCCGTCGCCATCGCCAGTGTCATCGGGCGTGGTCTCGTCGGTGTTCGTATCGTCGGTGTTGATATCGTCCGTGTTGTTGTCGTCGGTGTTATTGTCATCAGTGTTATTGTCATCGGGCGTATTGTTGTCCGTGTTGTTGTCGTCCGGGGTGGTGGCGCCTTCGTCGACGTCGAGAACGTCGATGGTGAAGACGCGTTCGCGCGACAGGCCGCCGCCGTCCACGACCCGCAGCAGCAGCGAGTGGCTGGCGTGGGCCTCGTAGTCGAGCGCCACGCCGGGCTTGAGGCGCAGCACATCGCCCTCGATGGCGAACGCCCCGCTCGGGTCGTCGGCGATCTGATAGAAGAGCGGGTCGGCGATGTCGTCGTCGTTTGCACCGAGGATGCCGACGATGGCGCCCGCGGCGTTCTCGGCCACGGACTGGCCGGTGAGGGTGAGGGCGTAGGGCTCGTATTCCGAGACCCCGTCGAGGTGGATGGTGATCACCTCTTCGCGCGCAAGGCCGGCCGCGTCCGTGGCCCGCAGGCGGATGTCGTGGCCGGCGGCGAGCTCGCGGTCGAGCCCGGCCGGGTCGGCGACGCGGATTTCGTTGCCGACGAGGGCAAACCGCCCGCCTGCGTCGTCGACGAGGGCGTAGGTAAGCGTGTCCCCCGCGTCCGGGTCGGCGCCGCCGACGGTGCCGACCACGGCGCCGGGCTGGCTGCCCGCGGGGCCGATGCCGGTGGCGTTGTGTTCGAGCACGCGGTCGTGGCTGAGGAAGATGTCGGTGGGGGCTTCGTTCCGGTCGAGGACATGCACGACCACGTCTTCTTCGTAGGTGAGCCCGCCGGCGTCGGTGGCGCGGATGCGGACGACATGGTCGGTGGCGCTTTCGTAGTCGAGCGTTGCGCCGGCGCGGAGCTCCAGGCGCCAGCCGCTGGCGTCCTGGCGGATGGCGAACTTGGCGTCGGGGTCGTTGACGATGCTGTAGGTGAGCGGTCCGCGGTGGGGGTCGGGGCCGCTGAGGTGGGCGACGTAGCCGCCGGCGCCCGCCGTTTCGGCGACCACCGGGCCGCGGAGATCGAAGGCGTCGGCGGCGCCCGAGGCGGCGTCCGCGCCGTCGGCCCGGTCCGCCCCCCGGCAGAGGGCGTTGCCGTCCCCCGCCACGCCCCCGCCC
>CAZKKD010000151.1:0-8839 GCA_964553265.1 uncultured Planctomycetales bacterium
CCCGTGCGCCCCGCAGGTGGCCACGGATCGCGCGGGCGCGCGTGCTGGGCGGGGGGTGGACCGCCGCCTGCACGGGCGGCTGGCCGCCTTCTGGGGGCCCGACCGGCAGGCCGAACGCCGGGCCCGCCTCCCGCCGCTGAAGGAGAACAAGGTCGCCCACGTGGCGATGCAGTACCTTCTCCCGGACGGGACCTGGGTCGACCCCTGCCCGTAGGCGGCAGGGGGGAACCACCAGGAAAACGTGGCTTTCGTGTTTTGCTTTTCAACTCGAGACCAAGGAAAGCAACCCGATGAAGACGCTGCACTTCTGGAACTGGAATCACATCGAGCACCAGGATAACGCGCGCATCACCCAGGGGCGACCGCAGTGGCGTGCCGATGCCACCTATGAGGATCCGACCTTCGATTACCTCGGCTCCTGGCCGCGGGTCTGGAAGGACAGGGCGGCCGGTACCTGGCGCATGCTCTACTGCGCCACCGGAATCCCGCTGACGCTCATGGGGGCGGAGAGCGAGGACGGCGTCCACTGGCAGCCCCTGAACCGACCCGACATCCAGCCGGAGGGAGAGAAGTTCGCTCCCAACCATCTCTTCACGGTCGAGGGCGCCAACGGCGGCCCGGTGTACATCGACCCGTCGGCCCGGGACGGACGGCCCTTCAAGTTGTACTGCATCCAGCGCGGCGGTGCGGTGGCGAAGCGCGCCGCGATTGACGAGAACAGCTATTTCCACGAGATCGTCAAGGGCGAGGGCGCCAAGCCCTACCTGGCCGAGCAGCGCATGCTCACCAGCGCCGACGGCCTTCACTGGGAACTGGATGCCGATGCGCGGTGGGGCGCAATGCCCTGGCACCCGGACCCGCCGGCGTGGTGTTTCTATCGGGAAGACGCCGACGAGCACGTCATGCTGACCCGTCCCGGCTGGGGGGATCGCCGCGTCGCCCGCCAGCGCAGCCGGGATGCACGGGTCTGGACCGATCTGGAGATGCTGCTGGAGGCCGACCTGCTCGATCCGCCGCAGACGGAACTCTACGGGATGCCCGTCTTCCCGTATGGGAATGGCTACGTCGGGCTTCTCTGGGTGGCGCATTTCTCCAACGCCGCCCGCCTGGAGCGCTTCAACCAACTCTGGGGCTCCATCGATACCCAGTTGACCTACAGCCCGGACGGCGTCCATTTCCAGCGCCTCTTGCGCGAGCCCTTTCTGTCGCTGAACGAGCCGGGCCAGCCCGGCAGCGGCGTGATCTATCCAACGTCGCTGGTGGAGACGGAAGAGGAAATCCGGATCTACTCCAGCGCCACCATGGATCTGCATCACCAGTACGCGACCCGGCAGTTCGTCCGCAAGGGCGAAATGCCGCCTTCGGCCATTCTGCTTCACACCCTGCGCAAGGACGGGTTCGTCTTCCTCGAAAGCTGCGGGAACTGGGCGCGCCTGATCACCAAGCCGATGATTCTGGCGCAGCCGGAATGGAAGCTCAATGTCCTCGCCCCGCACGGCGAGGTGCGCTGTCAGGTCTGCGATCTCCTCAGCAAGCCGCTGGAGGGCTTCACCTTCGACGATTGCGTGCCCATGCGTCAGATCGACAGCCTGGGCGAACCGCTGCGCTGGCGGGACAAGAGCCTGGGTGACGTCTGCGGCAAGGTCATCCGCCTTGAAATGGAACTCCAGCACGCCCGGATTCACGCCCTGCACGGCGACTTCCATTTCGCTGACGCCCTGGATGTGACCCTTGTCGACGATGGCAAGCCGATCGATCCGGATTTCATGGACTGCTGACACCCCTCGATGCAAAGCGGAACCGGGGAGGAAAGACATGGCGAAGCGACCGGCCGACATCCTGTTCCTGATGACCGACCAGCTCAATCCCCATTGCCTCGGCTGCACCGGCAACCGGGACGTGCAGACGCCGAACCTGGATGCGCTGGCGGCGGAAGGCTGTCTGTTCGAAGAATGCTATTCCGTCAGCCCGGTCTGCGTGCCGGCGCGCTGCTCCATGGTCAGCGGCCGGTATCCGCACAACACCGGCATCTGGCACAACATGGACCGGCAGGCGCTGCCCCCGTCGGCGAATGGACTCTTCCGCGACCTGCGCGCGGCAGGTTACCGCACGGTGCACTGCGGCAAATCGCACTGGTCTGAGCACGGCTTCGGCCGGCATTACGACGAATTTCAGGAGGAATCCCGCGCCGCCGGCATCGATGCGCATGTCGAGATCCCGGGGCCGCATTCCGTGCCCTTCTACCCCTCGCCGTACAGCGACCACCTGGCCCGCAAGGGCCTGCTGGCGCCCTATCTCCGCAGCATCTGCGAGGACATGGCGGCCGGCGGGCTGGTCCCCTTCCGCCCCCCGGTCGAACCGGAGGACCACAACGACGGCATGGTGGCCCGCTCGGCCCTGGAACAGTTGGCGTCGATCCCCGCGGATCAACCGGTCTTTCTGCATGCCAGCTTTCCGGGGCCGCATACGCCGCTCGATCCGCCGGGCGAGTACTTCGACCAGTATGATCCGGACGGGCTTCACCTGCCGCCGAACGTTCCGGAAACCTGCAGGCGCAGCTATGGCGCGGGAACGGGGGACCGTGCCTTTGTGCGCCGGTGTCGCGCCGCCTATTACGGGAAGATCTCGCACATCGATCACTGGATCGGGCGGATCGTCGAAGGGTTCAAGGCGCGCGGCACCTGGGATCGGACGCTGGTCGTTTTCTGTGCCGATCACGGCGATCACATGGGTGCGCATGGCCTCTTCGGCAAGTGCACCTTTTACGATGAGTCGGTCCGTGTTCCCCTGGTTCTTCGCTGGCCCGGTGTTATCCCCGCCGGGACGCGCAATCGCGCGCTGGTCGAGATCATCGACCTCTATCCGACTCTGGTGGCGGCGGCGGGCGGGGCGGTGACGCAGGAGCAGTACGGCCGGGATCTGCTGCCGGTGGCGTGCGGGGAGGTGCAGAGCGTTCGGGAAACCGTCTTCAGCGAGATCGGCCAGCAGGATCGTTCGTTCATGGTGTTGACCGAACGCTGGAAGTACGTGGCGCGCTCGCCCGGTGGAGAACGCCTCTGGGATCGCCGGGCGGACCCCTGCGAACAGGAGCCCCGGAAACCGGAGGAGGTGGATGCGGCGGTGCTGCAGGATCTGCGCGAACGCCTGCGCCTCTTCCTGATGCGGACGACCCTGAACGAGACCTCGGGCTATCGGCCGCTCTTCGAGCGGGCGGGCGTCTCGGTGCACGAAGACGGCATGGCCGACCGGCTGGAGGCCCTCGCGCAGACCTGGTACGGAACGGAAGCGCCCGGGTAGTGCGGCCCCGTCGTTCCGCCGCGGCGCAGGATCCGGACGGAGATCCGGGCCGGCGGGCGGCGTTGCGGTGGGGTGTCAGGCGGCGCCTCCGCGGCCGAGGCGGCGAAGCAGGATGCCCGGCAGGGCCCATGGGTGCGTCAGCACCCAGGCCGGCCGCGAGCGGCAGAGGCGCCAGAACGCATACCGCACGCGTTCGACGGCGGTCAGGCGGCGCGGCCCGCGGGCGATGATGTCGCGGTAGAGGTCGGCCTCCTCCCGCTCCAGCAGGTGGCGGTCGAAGCGCTGCACGGCGCGGGGAGCGTTCGCCTGCAGGCGTGCCCGCAGGTCTTCGTCTTCCGCAGCCCGCCGGATGGCGGCGGCGAGGGCGGCGGGGTCCCGATTCGCCTGGACCAGCAGGGCGCTCTCTTCGTGGACCAGGTACTCGTTCATGGCGCCGATGTCGCTGGTGACGATGGCGGCGCCGCACGCCGCGGCCTCGGCGAAGATGTAGCCGAAAGCCTCCCACAGGCTCGGGACGCAGAAGACGTCGCAGGCGGCATACCAGGCCGGGAGGTCGTCGTTGGGGACGGGCGCGAGCCACCGGCACCGCTCGGCGACGCCGAGGCGACGCGCTTCTTCGACAAACGGCGCCTCGTCGCCCGCGCCCACAAAGACGGCGCCATAGTCGGACGGCAGATGCGCCAGCGCCGCCACCACGGTCGGGATGTTCTTTTCGGGGCGCCGCCGTCCCACGTGGAGAATGACCCGACCGAACGGGAATTGCGCGCGCACCGCCCGGACCGCCGGCGCACTGGCGGCCAGCGGCTGGAAGACGTCCCGGTCGATGCGGTTGTAGAGCACCGACGTGTTTTCGGGGCGCACGCCCTTGCGCAACACCTCCCGGCGGACCGTTTCGGAAACGCAGACGACGCGGTCGGCGAAGCGCAGGCTGGTGCGCATCTTGCCGGGGTGTGGATCGCGCGCGTAGACGACCACGGGCACGCCGGCCGGGCGCTGGGCGACCGCCAGGTCGGCGGCCCATTCCGCGTTTTCGGCCCGAATGACCGCTGGCGAGAGGCGCGCCACCTCGTTGGGGATGTCGAATTCGGGCGCCCGGCGGATGCGCATGCCGTGGGCCTGGCGGGGGGGGGCGTCTTCCCAGGGGGCGAGGCAGTGGACCGCGGCGAACATGCCCGTCGGGTTGTAGCGGGCGGCCAGGCGTGCCCCCTGGCCCACGTGCTCGTATTCGGAAACGGGGGCGCCGGGAATGAGCAGAACCGAAGGGGTGGGCGTGCCGGAATCAGTCAAACGCCACCTCCCGGTTCCGGGAACGCCAAAGGGCCAGGACGTAGAGCAGCCACAGCGGCGTGGAGCGATCCCGATCGGGGGCGTGCTCCTGCAGCAACTGGTGGATGCCTGCGGGCCGGAACCATTCCTCCAGGCCGCCGGCGGGATCCAGGAGAACGCTTTCCAGGTGCTTGCGTGCGGCATGGCCGGGCAGGAACCATCGCGCGCGGGGCATGGCGAAGCCCAAAGGGGGCCTCATGCCGGTGGTCTTCCCTGGCGGGAATTGAACGCGCTCGTGGATGGATCCGATTCCGCCGAACGGGTGTAGGCAACGGACCACGAAAGGGGGAGGGCCAGCAGGCCGATCCGGCTGCGCTTGTGCAGCGCCGAAACGAAAGACCTCCGCTCCGTGATTTGAATCATGATGTCCTCGATCCAGTCGACCCGGGGCTGATTGGGCACCATCAACACGAACAGCAACTGGTAACTGCCGACATTCAGCAGCGGAGCCGGAAGCGCCGTCTGCGCCGTGTATTCGCCGGGCGCGCGCGGGCGGAGGACGGGGACGCCGTCGTCGTGAAAGGGTTTGTCCGATTCGGAACTGATCAGTATCATGTCGCCCATCGGTCCGCGCACCTGGCAGGAGGCCAGGAGGTTGGCGAAGGGCTTGCGCACGACGAAACGCATCTTCAAGTGCACTTCGTCGAGCACATCGAATTCCAGCTTCGGGTTGCCGTCGCGGTCGCAGACCGTCGTTTCCAGGATCTGGGCGTCCTTCGCCGCTTCCGGGGGGAAGGTGCGGTGGGCCCCCATCTCGGCCGTGACCTGCACGCGGCTCTGCTCGTATGTGCGGATGGCCTCCTCCACCGAACCGTCGGCCGCGATGTTGCCCCCCTCCAGGAGGAGGCAGCGGTCGCAGAGGTGCGAGACCGCCTGCAGGTTGTGACTGACGAAGAGCACCGTGCGGCCGCCGCGCGCCACTTCGCGCATCTTGCCCAGGCAGCGGCTCTGGAACTCGGCGTCCCCCACCGCCAGCACCTCGTCGATGACCAGGATCTCCGGGTCCAGGTGCGCCGCCACGGCAAAGGCCAGCCGCACCCGCATGCCCGAGCTGTAGCGCTTCACCGGCGTATCGAGAAAGGCTTCCACGCCCGAGAAGTCGACGATGGCGTCGTAGCGCCGGTCGATCTCCTGCTTGCGCATGCCGAGGATGGTGCCGTTGAGGTAGATGTTCTCCTTGCCCGTCAACTCCGGGTGGAACCCCGTCCCGACCTCCAGCAGGCTGCCCAGGCGGCCGCTCAGGCGGGCTTCGCCCTCGGTGGGGTTGGTGATGCGCGAGAGAATCTTCAGCAGCGTCGACTTGCCGGCCCCGTTGGGCCCGATGACGCCCAGGACCTGCCCCTGCGGCACTTCGAACGAAACATTCCGCAAGGCCCAGAAGGTCTCCTCTTCGGGCGGCTTGCGCAGCGCCCAGCGCACATTGCGCACCGGGCTGGTGATCAGCGACCAGAGTGCCTGGCGTAGATGCTCGTCGTCCCGTTGCGGACCGCCGAGACGGTAACGCTTGCCCAGTCCCTGCACTTCAATGGCGTTCATGCAAGCGTCCTACCCGTCAGATAACGTCCGCAAAATGGCTTTCCATGCGGCGGAAAACCTTCAGGCCGATCGCCAGGACCAGAAGCGCTGCGGCGCCGGAACTGACCAGCATGTCCCACGGCGCCGGTTCCGTCAGGACGATGGCGCGGAAGGTCTCCACCACGCCCGCCATGGGGTTGAGCCCCAGCAGCGAGCGCCACGGGGCCTCGATGATGGAGGCGGGGTAGACGACCGGGGTGGCGAAGAGTCCGCACTGCAGCAGGAACGGCACGGCATACTTCACATCCCGGTACCGCACGTTCAGCGCCGTGAAGATCATGCCGAGTCCCAGCCCGAGGGCCAGCATGATCAGCAGAAGCAGGGGCACCAGGAGGATCGTCGGCTCCAGCGTCCAGGAAAACAACCCCTTGTACCAGTACAGGACCAGCACCGCCAGCAGCCCGCCCATCGCCACGCAGAAGTCCACCAGCCCCACCATCACCGCGGAAGCGGGGATCCAGATGCGGGGAAAATACACCTTGGTCACCAGGTCGGTGCTCGCGACCATGCTGACGGATGCCGTGTTGACCGATTCCCGGAAGAAGCTCCAGGGCAGCATCCCGCACAGGGCGAAGAGGAAATACGGCTGCCCGTCGCTGGGCATCTTGGCGAAATGGCCGAGGAAGATGGCGAAAATGCCGGACTGGACCAGCGGCTGCAGCAGCGCCCAGAGGATGCCGAAGAGCGTCTGCTTGTAGCGGATGGCCACGTTGCGCCAGGAGAGGTAGACGAAGAGGTCCCGGTAGCGCCACAATTCGCCGAAGTCGACCGGTGTCCAGCCCTCGGCGGGGCGGATCACCGTCAGCGGCGGCAGGTCGGCGGAACGGCTGTCCATGGCGGGTCCCGTGCGGCGGAACGGACGGTTGCGTAACTTCTTCCATGCATTGCGTCTTCCGGATTATCCTGTGTGCCCCCGGCAAGTCAAGCGTCATCGGCGCGCCTCAGCCGTTCCGGACGTCTTCCCGGGACCTCTCCGGTGCGTCCGGCGCATCCAGTCCCGGAAAAGTGGGAAAGCGACTTGACATGCGCAAATGCGCAGTATATGGTGGACGTGGAAGAGATGGGGCGCACGCGGCCTCGGCTGCGGTCGTCGTTTCTGGCCGGAGGCCGGTGCTGGAGCGGCGCCCGCCGGTCGGTTTTCGTTCTTTGGGATCCGTGGTGTCTGTGGGATCCGTGGTGTCTGGCCCGGGACGGGAGCGGTGGAGATGGATGCGGACCTGACGACGCGGCAGCGCGAGGTGCTGGCGTTTCTCGCCGGGGAGATCCGGCGCGAAGGCCGTCCGCCCACGCTCCGGGAGCTGGCGGCGCATTTCGGCTGGCGATCCGACAACTCGGCCCGGCAGCACCTGCGCCTCCTGCGTCGGAAGGGCGTGATCGCGTACGACGAGGGGGTGGCGCGGGGCATCCGGCTGCGCGGCGCGGCCGGGGCGCCGGAGGTGCGCGAAGTGCCGCTGGTGGGCCGGGTTGCGGCGGGGCTGCCGCTGGAGGCGATCGAAAACCGGGACGGCATGGTCGGGATTGACCCGACCCTCTTTCCGGAGGCGGATGTCTTTGCGCTGCGGGTGCGGGGCGATTCCATGACCGGCGTCGGCATTCACGACGGCGACATCGCCATTGTCCGCCGGACCGTCGAGGCCCGCGACAACGAGATCATCGTGGCCCTGCGCAACGGCGAGGCCACGCTGAAGCGCCTGCGTCGCGACGGGCGGGAATGGGTGCTCCACGCCGAGAATCCGGCCTATGCCGACCTCCGGGTCTCGGCGCGGGACGAGTTCGACATTGCGGGCGTGGTGATCGGCATTCTGCGGCGGATGTAGGAGCAATGCGGTTCGGTTCAGCGGTGGCACGGCCATCCTGGCCGTGAAATCATGGGCTGGAAGCCCATGCCACGGCGCACTGGTGATTTTAACGGAACCGTACTGGAGGTAGGAGGCGGTCGTGAGCGCGCGCATGCGGATTGGCACCTCGGGGTATTCGTACAAGGACTGGACCGGGCCGTTCTATCCCGACGGAACCCGGCCGAAGGACATGCTGGCGGCCTACGCGGCGCGTTTCGGGACGGTGGAGCTCAACTTCAGCTATTACCGCCAGCCGGACCCGCAGCAACTGGAGGGGATGGCTGTTGCGGCGCGGCACGCCAACCCCGCGTTCACCTTCGCCCTCAAGGCGCCCCGGACCGTGACGCACCAGCACGGGCCGGGCCGCTCGGCGGGCGTGTCGGGTCGCCCGGATCGGGCTGCTCGGCAACCGCGGGCTGGCCCGGGCCGGTGCCGATGGCCGACTGCTCGACGCCCTGGGCATGGCCGCGTGCGGGGCGGGCGCGGAACGACTGGCCGCCGGGGCCGTGGAGCGTACCGATGAAGCAGCGCCTGAGCTGCGTTCAATCCGGCGCCGCTCGACCGACAGGGCGCGGTTCGGGGCGGCCATGGACGGCTCACGGGTCTGCAGTCGGGCATTCGGGCGAGCCTCGAGGTTTCGCTGGAGCGTGGCCGGTCGACCGGGACGCGCCTGAGCGGCCGGCCGCACTTGCCGGGTGACCTCCGAACGCCGCTGGGCCGCCCACTGGCGCTGCCGGGAACGAGTTTCCGGCGCGCGCACCACCGCCGCTTGAGACTGGCCGCCGGGAAACGTCGGTGGCCGG
>CAZKKD010000152.1:0-8755 GCA_964553265.1 uncultured Planctomycetales bacterium
TGATAATCGCTTTCCGGGATCGGGCGTGGCTCAACGCGCGGCCGGCGACCCCGCTCACCTTCGCCGTCGTCGAACACGCCGAGGTCCGGGCGCTCCTGCGGGTCGATCCGCAGCGTCCCGGCCGGGTCGAGACCCCGCGCGCGCAGGTCTTTCGCCCCTACGGGCAGGTGACCGGCCTGGCCGCGCTCGCGTTCGCCGCGGACGAGGACGCGCTCGCCATCCGCGAGCGACACGCGTTTTACGCCGAGGGCGCGCACCTCTGGCAGACGCCGGACGCGCTGGCGGCCTACCTGGACGGGGTCCGGCAGGCCGGCGCGGCGCACCTCCCCTTCCCCGAACCGGGCGTGGCGCGCGTGGCGGTGCCGGTCCTGCGCGACGGCGCGCTCCTGGGCGTGCTCGGGGCGAGCCGGACGCTGGCCGACAGCGAATCGGCCGAAGAAGCGCGCGCGCACCTGGCCGACGCGCTCCGCACCGCGGCCGCGCGCCTGGCCGACGCCCCGGCGACGCCCGTGGACGGGCCCGCGCCCGCCTCCGGACGGGCCGGAACGCCGGCGGGCGTCAGTTAAGCGATAACCGTCCGGCGGCGAGGCCGGACGGCCTGAGCAGGAAACGGACCGGATCCGGGAGGCAACACGCCCCCCACCAACGGACAAAGGAGCAGGACCATGGCAGCGACGGACGAGCGGCAGGGAACGGGCGCCTGGGGCCGGAACGCGGAAGACGCGGCCGCACTGGACGACCCCGTCCGCGCCGCCGAACAGGTGAAGCGCCAGGCGCTGGCGCTCGGGGCGGACTTCGTCGGGATCGGCAACATCGAACGCTGGGCAGGTGCACCGATCCAGATGGATCCGAAGCAGATCATGCCGGAATGCAAGAGCATCATCTGCATGGGCTTCCGGGTGATGCGCGGCAGCCTGCGCGGCATCGAGGAAGGCACCTACTTCAGCAACTACTCGGCGATGGGCTACGGCGGGATCACCTATCTCTACATGCCGATGACGGTGATCAACCTGTCGAAACACATCGAGGACCACGGCTACGAGGCGATCCCGATGGGGCACCAGTCGGACTGGCGCTCCATCGACAACGTCGGCCGCATGAAGCCCGAGTTCAGCCGCCCGGTGGCCCCCGGCCGCGCCGCGCCGGACGTGATGGTGCACCTGCGCATCGCCGCGTTCCTCTGCGGGTGCGGGGAGATCGGGATGAGCAAGATGTTCCTCTCCCCCCAGTTCGGCCCGCGCAACCGGGTGGGCATCATCCTGACGGACGTCGAGCTCGCGCCCGACCCGCTCTACGACGGCCCGGAGCTCTGCAACAAGTGCGGCGCCTGCGCCACGGCCTGCCCCGGACAGGCCTTTGACCGGGAGAAGACCGTCAAGGTCAACCTGGGCGGCCGCGACGTGGAGTGGTGGGACATCAACTGTGACCGCTGCGACGCCTACTTCCGCGGCGGCGAATACACCGACGAGCCCCTCCCCGACGAGGCGAAGTACACCGGCGACATGCACGGCAAGTCCATCCGCCCCGGCAGCCACAGCCCCTTCCACAAGAAGCCGCGCAACCTGTACAACACCGGGCAGGCCGTCTGCGGCGCGCGGGGCTGCACCCGGGCCTGCATGCTGAGCCTGGAGGCGCGCGGGGTGCTGCAAAACCGGTTCAAGCAGAAGTTCCGCCGCCGGAAGCCCTGGGAGGTGGACTGGTCCGCCCCGCCCCCCACGGTCGAGACGCCGGCCGCCGACTGGGTGCAGCACAACGAAGCCGACTGAGCGCTGCCGCCCGCTGCCCAGTCCCGCCCGCAGGCAAACCGGCTACCACGGGACGGGGCTGGACAGCGCCCGGCCCGACGGGTACAACCCCGGATCGCAACAGCATCGATTGCGGAAAGGGACCCCATGGGAACGAAGCGTGAGTACGACGTCTGCGTCGCCGGCGGCGGCGTGGCCGGGGTGGCGGCGGCGCTGGAAGCGGCGCGGCAGGGCGCGCGCACGGCGCTGGTGGAGAAGACGCTGCTCTGGGGCGGCCTCGCGACGGCGGGGATTGTCAACATCTACCTCCCCCTCTGCGACGGCCGCGGCCGGCAGGCCATCTTCGGCCTCGGGGAGGAGCTGCTGCACGCCAGCAAGCGCTACGGACCGGGGCGCGTGCGGGAGGACTGGGCCGATCCGGAGACGCCGTCGCGGTACGTCGTCGTCTTCAGCCCGGCCGCGTTCGTCCTCGCCATGGACGAGCTCCTGGAAGCGGCGGGCGTGGAGCTGCTCCTCGACACGATGGTCGTGGATGTGCTGCGCGACGGTCCGCGCGTAACGGGGCTGCGCATCGCGAACAAGGACGGGCTCTCCGATCTCCACGCCGCCTGCACCGTGGACGCCACCGGCGACGCCGACGTGGCGGTGCGCGCGGGGGCGGCCTGCGTTGCGGGCACCAACCACCTGAGCATCTGGTCCGTCGAAGCCTCGATGGAGGCCGCGCGCGATGCGCTGGATCGCAACGCGCCGGAGGCGCTGCTGGCGGTCTGCCGCCTCGGCGGAGACGACGCCGGCCGCGGCGCGCCCCCCGGCGGCAAGACCTATACCGGCATCGACGCCGACGCGGTGACCGAGTTCACGCTCGCCACCCGGCGGATGCTGCGCGAACACTATGCCGCCCTGCCCCGCGACGAGCCCGGCCGCTGCCCCGACGCTTACCCGGTGACGCTCCCCACCGTGCCGCCTTACCGCATGACGCGGCGGATCGAGGGCGTGACCACGGTCGGCGGCGAGGACGCGGGCCGGCGCTTTGCGGACGCGGTCGGCGTCTTCGGCGACTGGCGCAAGCCCGGCGTGGTGTGGGAGGTCCCCTACGGGTGCCTTGTGCCGCGGGAGACCGACGGGCTCCTGGCGGCGGGGCGCTGCGTCGCGTCGGCCGATGACGCCTGGCAGGCGTTCCGCGTCATCCCGGTCGCCGCGCTCACCGGACAGGTGGCCGGTCTCGCCGCCGCAACGTCGGCCGCCGGGAAGACAACGCCCCGCGCACTGGACACCGAAGCACTCCGGCAGGATCTCGCCGGCCGGGGCTGGCCCCTCCACGCCGACGAACTGGGCAAACAAAGAGAGGACCCGTCCTGATGCGTTTTGCCGTAGGCTATCCGCTGCACCGAAGCCCGGAGCCGTTCGCCGACCTGGTCGCGGACTACCGGGACGCGGTGCAGGAGGTGTACTTCGCCTGGCCGGGCCTCGCGTCGGGCCGGTCGGCCGGCGGGCGGCGGCGGGGGGCGGTGGACTGGACGGCGCAGGACCGCCTGGAGCAGGATCTCCGCCGCCTCAAGAAACTGGGCGTCGCGCTCGACCTCCTCTTCAACGCCAACTGCTACGGCGAACGCGCCCTTTCCGAGCACCTGCAGAACGAGATTGGCTCCACCCTCGACTACCTGGCCGGGATCGGCTGCGCCGCGGACATCATCACCACCACCTCGCCCTTCGTCGCGCACGTCGTCAAGACGCACTTCCCCGACACGGAGGTGCGCGCGAGCGTCAACATGCGCATCGCCACGCCCGAGGCCATGGCGCACCTGGTCGACCTCTTCGACAGCTTCTACCTCTGCCGCGACCGCCAGCGGAACCTGGAGACCGTGCGCGAGGTCCGGGCGTGGTGCGACGAGGCGGGCAAGGGGCTCTGCCTGCTGGCCAACAGCGGCTGCCTGCGGCACTGCCCGGCGCAGACCTTTCATGACAACCTGGTGGCCCACGACGCCGGCGTCGACGAGACGCGGAACGTGACCGACTGGAACCCGCACCTCTGCCGCCGGCGCCTGGCCGACCGCGCGCACTGGCCGGCGGTGCTCCAGGCGACCTGGATCCGCCCCGAAGACGTGCACCACTACGACGGAATCGTCGACGTCATGAAGCTGGCCACGCGCCTCCACGACCGGCCGCGCGCCGTGCTGGAGGCCTACGCCTCCGGCCGCTGGCGGGGGAACCTGCTGGACCTGCTGGAGCCCGGCTTTGCGCGCGACCTCGCGCCCTGGCGCATCGACAACGACCGCTTCCCCGACGACTGGTTCGCCGTCACCTCTACCTGCGACGGCGCCTGCCGGCGGTGCGGCTACTGCGCCGGGACGCAGGAACGCGTCCTGCAACGCGGCGGGGATGCGATGGAAGTCTGAAGCGGCGGCAGGTCCTCAACACGGCCTGCAGGAAGTGCCGGGACGTTCAGCCGGACGTCGACGGTGGGGACGCGGCGTCGTCAAGTCCGAGCATCTTGCGCATGCGACGCGCGAACGGGGACCCGGCACAGCGGGCAGCAATGTAGTGCGCGAAAGAGAGCCAGGCTGCCTGCCCGGGGCGGTCGAAAGAGGCCTGTCTGCGCATCACCATGGCGATAGAGCGAAAAGCGCAAGGCAAACGGACTGACTGCCGTGCAGCCCCGCGCATGCAGACCACACCGATCAAGGCCCATCTACAGGGATTCACCGTCCGACTTCGTGCTATCGGCCGCGAAATGCGCGGGGTGCCTGCGAATTCGGAGTTCGCGCCAGAGAGGGGACTCTTCCGCCCTGCCATGCAGAAAATCATCATAGGAAGCGAATTCGTTCCGACGCTCTTCGTATTCCTCCCGCAGTGCGCATTACGCGCGGCGCTTCATTTCGACGCAGTCAAACTGTTTCGTCGTCATGGAGGAGCTCCTTTGGCGTCCGGATATCGACAGGGCCATAGCCGTTGAGCAATATACCCGGAAGTATGCACACTGCAACATCCGTCGATACGGAAACCATATCCGACGCCGCCCGGCACGCCTTTTCAGAAAACCCCTTGCGCCCGGCGCGGCCGCGCCTTACACCCGGCCTCATCGGAGCGCCCGAAGGCGCCTACCAGGAGAACCGAGGAGCAGGGCATGGCCCGGCAGCAGTGGGTGGAACCGGCACGCACGTACTACATCTCTCCCGACGGCAACGACACCTGGTCGGGACGCAAACCGTCGCCGAACGCGAAAGGGACCGACGGCCCCTGGCAGACGCTCCAGCACGCAAAGCTGATCCTCCGGGAGCTGAAGCGCAGCGGGCAGCTGACCGCCCCCGTCACCGTCCAGCTCCGCGGCGGACGGTACGAACTGGAAGAGCCGCTCGTCTTCGGACCCAACGACAGCGCACCGGTCACCTTTGCGGCCTACAAGAAGGAAACCCCCGTCGTCAGCGGCGGCGTGCGCATCGAGGGCTGGAAGGGCGCCACCGTCAACGGCAAGCGCGCCTGGGTGGCCGAGCTCCCCGAGGTCGCCGCGGGGACCTGGGCGTTCCGGAGCCTCTACGTCAACGGCGAGCACCGCCCCCGCCCCTGCCTGCCCAAGCAGGGCATGTACCGCGTCGCCGAGGTGCCGGGCATGCCCCTCCCCAACGGCTGGCGCAACGAGCACTACGACCGCTTCCGACTCGAACCCGGCCAGATGCAGGACTACCGCAACGTCACCGACATCGAGATCGTCCTCTTCCACTTCTGGATCGACGAGCGCTTCCCCGTCGCCACGTTCGACCCCGAGACCGAGATGATCACTTCCTCCCGGGCCAGCCGCGCGCCCCTGACCGAGGCCTTCGGCGAGAAACTGGCCCCCTGCTACCTCGAGAACGTCTTCGAGGGGCTGACCGAACCCGGCGAGTGGTACCTGGACCGGGCCGAAGGCAAGCTCTACTACATCCCCCGCAAGGGCGAGACCATGAAGGACACCGTCGTCGTGGCCCCGAAGGCGAAGCAACTCCTTCGCCTGCAGGGAGATCCGGCTGACGGAAAGCACGTCGAGTGGCTCCGCTTCGAGGGGATCACCTTCGGCGAGACGGACTGGGTCCAACCCGGTCCGGACGTGGAACCCCTGATGGCGCCTGCGTTTGCCACGCCCGGCCGCTGGCAGCACCGGCGGTACCGCAAGACGATGGCCTCCTCCTGCCAGGGGGCGGCCGACGTGCCGGGGGTGCTGCAGTTCGTCGGGGCGCGGTACTGCGCGGTCGAACACTGCCGCATCGCCAACGTGGGCTGGTACGGCCTCAACCTGGCCGACGGCTGCCGGAGCTGCCGGATTGTCGGCAACGAGATCTTCGACATGGGCGCCGGCGGCATCATCGTCGACGGGGCCACCTACGACGAACCGCGCGACCTGGCCACCGGCGAGCACCGCATCACCGACAACCACATCCACTCCGGCGGGCATGTCTTCCACAGCGGCATCGGCGTGCTGGCGATGAACAGCTTCGGCAACACCATCGCCCACAACCACATCCACGACCTCTACTACTCCGGCGTCTCCTGCGGCTGGGTGTGGGGCTACACGGCCAGCATCTCGCGCGACAATCTGATCTACAAGAACCACATTCACGACCTCGGCAAGGGCAAACTCTCCGACATGGGCGGGATCTACACCCTCGGCGTGCAGCCGGGCACCGTCCTCCGGGAGAACCTGATCCACGACGTCGAGAAGCTGAACTACGGCGCCTGGTGCATCTACCCCGACGAGGGCTCGAGCCACATCCTGATCGAAAAGAACATCTGCTACGACACCAACGGCGAGATCTTCCACCAGCACTACGGCCGCGAGAACCTGGTCCGGAACAACATCTTCGCCTTCGGCGGCGACTCGGTGCTCGCCCACGGGCGGATCACGCCCGAGCACAAGGGGATGACCTTCGAGCGGAACATCTTCATCACCGACGGCAAGCCCATCTTCAAGGGCGGGTACAACTGCGCCCTGGCCGAACGCAACCAGCGGAGCGACCTGAACGTCCTCTGGGATGTCCACGACGCGCCGCTCAGCTTCGTCGACCATGCGGGCGCGCTGGACCTGGAGGGGTGGCGGGCGCTGGGGCACGACCGGCACAGCGTGGTGGCCGACCCGCAGGTCCGCGACCTGGAGGCACGCGACTTCCACCTCGGCAAGGGCGGTCCGGCGGCCGAGATCGGCTTCGAGCCCATCGATCTCTCCGACGTGGGCCCGCGCAAACCTGCCAGGCGCGACTGATCCCGGCGACTGCCGCCGCACACAGCCCCGAAATCCGCACCGGCGTCCCTGATGCCGGTGCGGTTTTTTCTCGGAAGAATCTTTCACCGAACTGCCGAATCCGCCACAACGCACAACCTTTCTAGCATTTACGACAAATAATGCCCTTTCGGATCTTTTTTTTCCTACCGGCTAAAGGTCGGCTCGAAGCATCCGATAATCCATACAAACGTGTATCCGGACCGGCCGCAGGCCTGGGGGCCACCGACCACCGGACACACCCGCAACCGGCAACGCGTGGGGACGCTTGCCAACCGCGGGCGAGAGGCATGGGGCGCAGCGAAGCGCCGGGAACCAAGAGAACGACTGGAGAAAGGAGACCCCGGACCGTACTGAGGAAGCGACGGGGGTCGCGTCTTCCGAACCACATTCCGCCCCGGGATCGACGGCCGGACGGACCGCTCCGCACCGGAGCGGTCGCCGCCCGGGCGCCGGTCCCGACCGCCGGCACACCCGTCCTGGGGGACGGACCCCGGCGGGCGCGGCGAAACGCGGTACGGATCGCAACCTCCCCGCACACAGGCAGCACGCGGCCCACGGCAATGGATTGCCCCGGCCGCCGGCGACAGGGACGTCGCCGCATCGCGCAACACCTGTTTTCAGGGAGGAAAACACGCTATGGGTATGGTTGTCAACCACAACATTTCCGCCATCAACACGTTGCGGAATCTGAACCAGTCCAACCGGGCGCTGTCGAAGAGCCTGCAGAAGCTCTCCAGCGGCTACCGCATCAACAGCGGCCAGGACGGTCCGGCCGACCTCATCATCTCCGAGCAGCTCCGCGCGCAGACGGTGGGTCTCCAGCGCGCGGTCCGCAACACGCAGGAAGCCACCAACGTCCTCGGCATTGCCGAAGGCGCGCTCAACGAGATGAACGCCATCCTCAAAACGATGCGCCAGCTCGCCCTGCACGCGGCGAACAACGGCATCACCAGTCCCGACCAGGTGGCGGCCGACCAGGCCGAGGTCGACAGCTCCATCCAGACCATCGACCGCATCGCCAACACCACCAAGTACAGCGACCAGATGCTGCTCAATGGCAACAAGTCGATCCTCTACAGCCGCGAGACGATCCAGGGCAACGCCCTCATCGACGCGACCTACACGCGGGTCGACCAGGTCTTCAAGCGCGAAGGCGTGACCCAGACCTTCGACTACAACGGCCTGGTAACCAGCGGCCACGCGGCGAAGATGACGACGCAGGCGACGCGCGGCTTCCTGGAAGTCGGCGCCACCGACGACAGCCGGGAAGAGCTGAACCGCACCGACAACACCCTGAAGACCGACCAGGCCTTCATCCTGACCGGCGCCCAGGGCAGCCGCGAGTTCAGCTTCAGCGAAGCGACGAGCCTCAGCTCCATCGCCTCGGCCATCAACAACGTGGCCGACTCCACGGGCGTGCGCGCCCAGACCGTGCTCTCGTCCGCGGGCGTCACCCTCCGCACCGGCGACGTGGCCGGCGATGAGGACATCATCAGCAACGACTCCGGCAACGACACTGCCGACACCGACGATGACCTGATGGCCAACGGCAACGGCGCACAGAACATGCTCATCTTCGGCCAGACCGACGCCGCTAACCGCATCACCGATATCACCTGGGACAGCGACGTGATCCTCGGCAAGCACACCGACGGGCACGGCCGCATCTACGTCGACGCCTCCGGGACCCTCGGCGGCGAGACAACGGTGAAGCTCTACAAGGCCGACAAGCAGGCCGACGGCACCTACCGCGAGGAAG
>CAZKKD010000153.1:0-8751 GCA_964553265.1 uncultured Planctomycetales bacterium
CCGAACGGGCCGACGCCATCGCCGCCGAACGCGCCGAGGCGCGCAAGGCCAGGAAGAAGAAGCACTGATGGGAAGCGAGCCGACCATGGAGCTGAGCCCCGCACTCACGCAGCGCATCGCCAAGTGGCGCGCCTTCCACGCGGACCCGACGCCGGGGCAGATCCTCTGCACGGTCACGACGTGGAACATGGATCTCGACCTCACCCCGTTCGGGGTGGAAGACCGCCCGGTGAACGGCTGGGACTACCGGCGCGAGCGCCGCGCGCTGGCCGAGAACACGGTCCGCGCCCTCCGCGGCCGGCAGCAGCTTCTCCGCGAACTGGACCTGGACGACATCCCCTTCGTCTCGCCCGGCGTCGGCATCGCCACGCACAGCCTCTACCTCTCCGGCGGCGAGATGGTGATGGACGAACACAACACCTGGGCGCACCCGGTCCTCCACCAGTGGAACCAGGTCGACACCCTCCGCCCCGACCCCGAACGCGAGTGGTTCCGCTTCCTGGAAGAGATGGACCGTCACTTCGTCGACCTGGCCGATGGGGACTACGCGGTCCAGACCTTCGGACACTTCGGCCCGAGCGACATGGCCAACGCGCTGCGCGGCAACGACCTCTTCCTCGACGTATACGACGCCCCCGACCAGGTCGACCGCCTGCTGCAGCGGTGCGTCGAAGCCGGCGCCTGGCTGGAGCGCCGGCTGCGCACGCTGGTGCCGCCGACGGAAGGCGGACGCGTCATCTGGGGGGCCTGGCTACCCGGGGACCCGGTCTTTCAGTCGGAAGACGCAAGCGACCTCTGCGCGCCGGCGACCTACCGCGACCTCTTCCGCCCGCACACCGAAGCGTTCGCCGCCGCCTTCGACGGCTGCTTCATCCACCACCACGCCCGCGGGCTGCACGTCCACCCCGATATTGCCGCCGTCCGCGGGCTGCGGATGGTGGAGGTGAGTCTCGACCCCAACTGCGACCGCCCCATCGACCGGCTGCCCGAGCTCTACGAAGCCAACCGCGATCTCCCGCTGATGACGCGCGCCACCCCGGCCGACATCCATGCCCACATCGATCGCATCAAGGAAGGACGCATCTTCCTCTCCATCGACGTCCCCACGCTGTCCGAGGCAAAGGAGACCATCGCGTTCCTGCGCCGCCACAGCCGCCTCTGAGTCTGCCCCCCCGCAGGAGCAACCGGAACAACGTAGCCTGAGCGACGACGTCCTGCCCGGCACGCCGAAGCGAAACGCCATCGCGTTCGCCGACGAGGCCCGCCGCGAATGAGCGAAACCGCTGCAACCGCCCGGCGTACGCGTGGCGGGACCGCTGAGCGCGAAGATGCGGGGATGCAGCGATTTCCCGCGCCGGGCGCCTACTTGGTCGTGAAGGTGTACACCCCGTCCCAGTCGTCGCCGGGCGGAGCCTTGCGGAACTCGGCGATGCGCTCGAGGTAGACGGCGTGGACCTTCTTCCCGTGGGCGTCCTGGAGCGCGCGGAGCGTCCGCTCGGCGTCGTCCCAGCGCTGCTCCTGGTAGGCCTGGAACGCGTCCTCGAAGCCCTCCACCTCTTCGCGCACCGCGTCGGACGGGGCGCCCTCGGCCACCAGCTCGTAGATGCGGACCGGCTCGAGCTTGCCCTTCACCCGCACCTTGTCCAGCAGGCGGCAATGGAAGCCGTCGCCCAGGGCGGCGCGCGTCGTCTCCGAAACGATGATGTTGGTGCCGTAGGGCTTGTTGAGGCCCTCCAAGCGGGAGCCGAGGTTCACGTTGTCGCCCATCACCGTGTAGTTGAAGCGCGACTCGCTGCCCATGTTGCCCACGCTCATGAGGCCGGTGTTGAGGCCGATGCCGATGTCGATGGCCGGCAGGCCGCGGGCGTCCCACTGCGGCTGGAGCGCGTGGAGCGACTGCATCATCTTCAGGCTCGCACGGGCGGCGTTTTTCGCATGCCCGGGGTCGTCCAGCGGCGCGCCCCAGAACGCCATCACCGCGTCGCCGATGAACTTGTCCACATACCCCCGCGTCTCCATGACGATGTCCGACATCGGGGTGAGGTATTCGTTCAGGAAACTGGCCAGCCCCTCGGCGGTCAGCTTTTCGCTGATGCTGGTGAAGCCGCGGATGTCGCTGAAGAGGACGGTGAGCTCCTTCTCCTCGCCGGCGAGGGAGAGCTTCTCCGGCTGGTCGACGAGCTGGTCCACCAGCGCCGGGCTGAGGTAGGTGCCGAAGGCGTTCTTGATGAAGCGCTTCTGCCGGCCCTCGAAGAAGTAATTGAACAGCATCACCGTCATGAAGACCAGCGCCGCCGCAAGGATGGGATAGACGATGTTGATGATGAGCCCCTCGGAAAACATGAGATGGTACCCGAGAAAGACGAGCCCCACGATGCACCCCGCCGACGCCAGCGCCCCGGTCAGCGGCCGCGCGTAGGCGAGCAAGACCGCCCGGACCACCCCCACCAGCACCAGCAGCCACGCCGAGAGACCCCGCGCGTACCATGGCTCCTGGATGAAGTCGTTCTGCAGGATGTTGTCGATGACGTTGGCGTGGATCTCCACGCCCGGCGCCGACTCGGAGAACGGGGTCGTCCGGATGTCGCGCAGCCCGTGTGCCGAGGTGCCGATGAGGACGTACTTGCCCCGCAGGCGGTCGGCGACCGTTTCCCGCCGGTGGAGCACGTCCGCGGCGGAGACGTAGTCGAAGGTCTTCTCCGGCCCGAGGAAGTTGACGTAAAAGCGGCCGGCCATGTCGGTCGGGATGCGCGTCTTGCCCAACTGCACGTGGTTCACGCCGAGCTCGTCGATGACCACCGTCCCCTCCCGGCCGGTGGCGAGGCGCACCATCTCCAGCGCGAGCGCCGGATAGATGTTCGGCCCGCTCTTCTCCAGGAAACCCTCTCCGAACGGGTTCGGCACCGGTGCGGGCATGTATTCCCACACCAGGGGAACGAAGCGCACCGTCCCCGCTTCGTCGTAGGCGGTCGTGAGGCAACCCGCCGAACGGGCCGCGTCCTCGATCTGGACCACGTTGAGGATGGGGCGGTACGGGATCTGCGCAAAGACGTCGAAGGGGCTCTCTTCCATCGCGCCCGGCGCGCGCACGATGGCCTCGGCCCCGACCCAGCCATAGGGCACATCCTCGCCCGGCACGCGCTGCCCGTCGTCCGGCACCTGGAAGAAGAACCCCACCACCAGGTTGGGGATCGTCTCGACGATCTCGCCCATCACGGCATCGTTGTCCATCAGGATGGCGCGGTCGGCGGGAATGGGCGGCTCGGGCCCCACCAGCGCCTGGAGATATTCCAGCGCTTCGTCCGGATAGAGATCCGCCGTCGAATCGGGGAGGTCCACCGGCCGGCCGAGAATGGTGGAGAGCAGCGGCAACTGATGCTTGAGGCTGGTGCGGTCGGGTTCGGCGAAGACGATATCCAGGCCGATCACCTTCGGCTCGCAGGCGTGGATCTGCTGCAGGAGCGCGCCCACCACGTCCCGCGACCAGGGCCACTGCCCCACCTCGCGGAGCGCCTTCTCGTCCAGGTCCACGATGACGGCCGGCAGTTCACCCTTGGGCCGCGGGTCGGCGCCCCGCGCGCGGAACATGGCGTTGCGGCCGCGGTTGTCGACGCTGCGGAGAAACTCCGCCACCACCGGCGGCGGGCTCAAAAGGGGCGTGTGCGGATGGAGGACAAAGAGCAGCACTGCCACGGCCAGCCCCGCCTTGAGCGGCGACGGCTGCAACAGCCTGGTGACGAAAACACGCATCGATGCTCCCTCTCCGGACGCCGTCGGATCCGGGGTCCGTATCGCCCGCCTCCCCGGTCGCGCGGGACAGACAAGGCGGGGGACCGTCCGCCGGACCGTCCCCCGCCTGTGATGCCGCTCATGCTTCGTTCACGCCGGCGTCAGTCCTTGCCCGCCGCATAGATGCCGGCGATGGTGCCGGCGGCGCTCTTGGCGGCCACGTTGCCGGCCACCGCCGCGGGCATGTTGCTGTCGGTCGGGTCGTTCGGTCCGTAGAAGGCGCCGTTGAACTGCGACGCGCTCGGCGTGTAGCTGCCGTTCAGGGTGGCGCTGTTCGTGACCGACCAGTTGCTGACCGACCCCATCCAGTCGCCGGCATCGCCGAAGCCGCTGGCCCCGACGTTCAGGTCGTGCGTGGCGCTCGGTCCCTGGAATTGAATGGTGCCGCTCACCATGGCGTTGTAGAAGTCGACCGAGAGGTTCGAACTCCCGGCCACGCGCTCGAAGCCGCCGTCGGGCCGGAGCCACGCGCCGTGGGCGATGCCGCTGTAGGTGGCGCTGCCCGTCGAGGGGATGGCGCCGATGTCGGCGGTGCGCTGCCCCGCCACCCAGAAGCTCAGCTTCCGCGCGACGTGGTGCGGCGCCCCGTCGGTGGGATCCATGTAGGTCGCCGACCACTCGCCCCAGGCCAGCCACTCCTCCGCGCCCTGCAACTGCATCGACGGGGGCGCGGTGACGATGTAGTTCGGCATCGCGGTGTCGAGCGTCCCGTAGGTCGGGGTAAAGTCCGGGTTGTTGTTGACGCTCTCGTTGGGGTAGGCCGTATCGTTGCCCATCTCGGCGGCGAAGACCCCCGGCGCCACCCAGACGCTGTTGGCGGCGCTCCCGCCGACCGAGAGGTTGAACCCGACGCCGCCGCCCGGCGAGCCGTCCAGGTCAGCGTTGCAGTCGAAATAGCCGCTGACGTAGCCCGTGTCGTAGTCGAACCAGAGCGCAACGCCGTCGTAGGCGACGTCGGCCATGTAGTTGAAGGCCAGGCGCGGACCGGTGGAATTGTCGAGTGCGATGTCCCAGCCGGTCAGGAAGCCCACGAAGTCGGGCCCGCTCAGGTAGCCCGACGGCGCGGTCGCCACGCGGCGCGTGGTCCGCTCGAAGCCGGCGCCGGTGACGTTCCAGTGGCGCGCCACCGAGGCGTCGGGCCGCACGGCCGTACCGCCGCCGGTGTAGCCCACGCCCTGGTGCTGGGCGCCGTAGAACTCGCCGAACACCTCACCCTTCACCGGAGCGTTGCCCCAGCTGTCGCCGATGAGGACGTGCTCGCCGCCCCACTTCGCCAGTTGCTGGAAGACCTGGCCGTCGAACTCGCTGTCGGCCGTATAGATCTTGCCGACGAAGTACTCGGCCGGCACCACCTCGTGCAGCGGGCAGTCCGGGTCCTCGGTGTACCGCCAGCCCATCACGCGGTTGTTGTGGAAGTTGGCGACGATGGTGACCGGACCGAGCTGCCCCGTATCCTCGGGCAGGTTGCCGTCCAGTTCGCTTTCCCGACGGTGCACCATCTGCGAATCGCTGAACCGCGTCGCCATGCCGTCGCGCGCCTCGGCATAGGTGTTGCCGTAGAAATAAATGCCGTCGGTCGGGGCCGGACCGAGTTGGTTGGACGGCACGCCCACATACCCCATGCCGGTGAAGTTGGCGTCCGAATACTGCCGGGAATAGCAGAACTCGGTATCTTCATACTCCTCGGCGAGGACGTTGACGTTATTCCCGTTCATCCGGAAGATGCCGAACTCGCCCCGGTTGTCGCTCGTGACGGTGACCGGCACGTCGAGGTAGCCCATCTCCCACTCTTCGAAGTAGGCGTCCGTGGGCGTCCCGCCCGTCGGCCCGTACATGTCCCAGTGCATGAACGGCATCCGGACCGAGCCCGAGTCGACCAGGAGGGAGGCTTCGCTGTACAGCGTGGCGTCGTGGCGCACCGGCTCCATGGGGAAGACCAGCACGCGGTTGCGGGCGCCGAGCATGTCATAGCCGGAGCCGTCCGGCATCATGGTCTTCAGCGGGAAGAGCACGCGCGCCACGCCGTCGCGGGTGGAACCGGAAAGGCTGGCTTCGTACCAGACGTCGGCGTTGATGGTCCGCTCCACGCCGGCGGGGAGCCGCGGATCGGGGCTGGGCCCGACGCCCGGCGTGCGGTCGTAGAACGCGCCGCCGAAGCTGCCGCCCATGTGCGCGTAGGCGGTGCCGGTCTTGACGTAGCGGGTCGCCACCACGCCGGCGGCGTAATCCGGGTCCGCGGCGTCGGGGTCGGTCGTGTACAGCCCGCCGTAGTCGCCCGCAAGGTAGGTGGCCGTCGCATCGCCGAACCAGTCGGCGTAGAGGTTCCCCGACGCCATGTCGTCGCTGTTGATGCTCTTGATCATCCCCTCCAGGGATCCGCTCAGGGAGTCGATCCAGCCGCCGATCAGGATCACCTGGTCATCGGTGGTGATGTCGGCCTGCCAGTGGCCCGTGCCGTCGAAGACGATGGTGGCTTCCCCGTCGCTCGCCTCGATGCCCAGCCCGCCGCCCACGGTGAAGGCGACCAGGCCGATGCCGCGCCAGTCGTCCCCGGCTTGCGGGGTGTGCGCCTTCTGCTGCCCGGCCACGAAATAGGACAGGCCCTGCGGGAACCCGCCGAAGCCGGCCTGCGTCGTGACCGAGGACTCCCAGCGGCCGAGCGCCAGGTGCGGCGCGCTGTTCCACGACACCATCGTGCCCAGCGTGCGCCCGGACGCGTCCAGACCCCACTCGCGGTAGCCGAAGCGCTGGCTGAGCGCAAAGCCGGCGCCGGCGCCGTCCAACGCCATCCAGAAGTCCGGCATGATGTAGGCCGAGGGCGCCGACCCGCCGAAGGAAAACGGCGTCTCCGGTCCCGTCCCGGCCTGCCGCAGGCCGAAGTCGATGGCGACCGTACCGGCCGCCTTGTCGGTCAGCACGTTCAGCGCGTCGCTGGAGCGCAGGTTGTCGGGCGTCCCGGTGCTGAGCAGGTAGCTCTGCGCCTGCGGGGCGGACGTCAGGTCCACGTAGAGCGCCGAGGCATAGCCCGTCATCGACGACGGCGCATTGGCCGCCGCGCTGGCGGTCGCGTCGGTCGTGGCCGCCGGGTTGAGGAAGGCGCCGCCGGCGAAATCGATGTTCTCCACTTCGCCGGTGTAGAGCGCCGTCTCCGTCACCTGACCGCTGAACCCGACGCCCTGGTGCTGGCTGCCGAAGATGTGGCCGTAGACGGGGCCGGTCGGCGACAATTGGGAGACCCCGTCGGTGTCGAAGTCGTCCTGCTCCTCCACGACCAACTGCACCGGCGCCGAGAGGGTCAGCGAACCGTCCGTCGCCACCGTGCCGAGTACGTAGGCGACCGGATAGACGTCGTCGATCACCTCGCCCGAGACGGGGTCGACCTCCCAGCTCGTCTCCCAGATGATGCCGAGCGCCTTCCGGTTCGCCCCGTTCACCATCAGCAGCAGGGGATCGGCGCCCTTGTCGACATCCGTGTACCCGCTGTAGCCGTTGTCGTAGCTCGGCGAAGAGTGCAGGCTGTAGTGGTAGTCCCCAACCTGGTGCATCCCCTCCAGGGTGTCGCCGTAGACGCTGACCCCGGAGGTGGGCGGACCGCCGAGCACCCCGTAGAAACCGCCCCCCTTGAGCTTGTAGTCGTTGTAGGTCGCGGCCGAGGTCGTCATCGAGCCGAAGTCCTCGGCATAGCGCTTCGTGCGCAGGATAAAGAACTCGCCCAGATTGTCGTAGGCCCCGTACCATTCCAGCGGGGTTGGCGTCCCGTCGATGGGATAGTTCGCCGTCTGCGGGCTGAGCCAATGGACAAGCCCATCGTACGTGCTTCCCGTCACCTCCGGCAGATCGAACAGGAGGGCGAACGGAGAGGACTCGGCCACCACCTGGTCGGTCGGCATCCATTCGTGACGGGAGAGCACCGGCAGGAAGGTGACGTGCTGGGTCACCGTTCCGTCCGTACCGGTGATCCGGGTGCGGACCGCTTCGCCCGGCGCCAGGGCGCCGCGCAACGTGTCGAACCAGATCTTGCTGTAGTGCTCGCCCGCGCGGTTGTCGCGGTCTTCCAGCGCCATGCGGAACTCGCCCGCCAGAAGCGCCACCTGCTCTTCGACCGGCTCCGTGGGCGTTGTCGTGCCGTCGGTCGTGCCGTCGGTCGTTCCGTCGGTCGTGCCATCCGTGGATCCGTCCCCGGTGAGGCTGTCGGCCAGTTGGTCGATGGTCTCGGGCTCCAGGTTTTCTTGATCAAGCGTAGTGCTCTGCGACGCCTCCGTTGTGGTCGAGGCCACCTCGTTCACGATATTCTGCAACTGGGTGCCCAGGCCGAGGGGATCCCCGCCCGGCAGTCCACCGCCGAACCCACCGCCCGGCGGTGGAGGCGGAGGCGGCGCACCCGCGCCACCCAGACCGCCGAACCCGCCCAGGTCGCCACCAAATCCGCCGCCGGGTGAGGTCCCTCCCCCACCACCATCCGGAGCCGGGGCGCCGCCGGGAGTGTTGGGGCCGGTCCCTCCGGCGCCGTCATCCCCTGCGGGCGGCGGAGGTGCGGCGCCGTCGTCATCGTCATCACCGGCGGCGGTCGGCGCACCGGCGCCATCATCATCGTCGTCGTCACCGGCGTTCGCCGGGGCGCCCGCGCCATCAGCATCGTCGTCATCGTCACCGGCCGCGCCGCCGTCGCCCGCATCGCCGTCATCATCATCGTCATCGTCATCGTCGCCGGCGTCCGTACCCGCGCCGTCGTCATCATCATCGTCGTCGTCATCGTCGCCCGCGCCCGCGCCGCCCTCGTCGTCGTCGCCATCATCGTCGCCGCCCCCGGGCGCGGGGGAAACGGCGTTCGCGATCTGGCCGATCCCGCCGGCCGGGCCCGGCCGCGGATGGCCGGGCGGGCTGCCGGACTCGGCACGGCGGCCGGTGCCGGGGTGGCCGGGCGCCGCCGGTCGCGCGCCTGCGTTCGGCGCCGGGCCGGCC
>CAZKKD010000154.1:0-7345 GCA_964553265.1 uncultured Planctomycetales bacterium
CCGCGCGGAGCTGGTACTCCACCTTCGTGGTCTCGCCCCCCAGGCCGAGGCGGGGGCTGGGCGGAATGGCGTCCGGGGCCTCCGGGATGCGGATCTCGTGCTCGTAATATTCGCCGTTGAAGAGGTGCGCGTCCATCCACGCCCGGCCGGACGCGAAGAGGCGGGCGCACGCGTCGGCAAAATCGCTTTCGTCCAGATGGCGCGCCATCTCTTCGGCCGCACGGAGCGCGCCGAGGTACCAGCCGGTCATCTGCGGGTTGGGGCCGTAGTACTCGACGTCCATGGTGTTGTGCTGGCAGCCCTCCATCACCCCGTCCCGGTCGGCGTCCCACCCGCCCGGGATCCAGCAGAATTCGAGCGCGCGGCGCGCATGCGGCCAGAGCGAACGGAGAAAGGCGTCGTCGCCGGAGAGGCGCCAGTCGCGGTAGAGCTTCATGAGGCAGCCCATTTGCCCGTCGGCGGCGGCCTTGCCGTGCTCGCGCGCGCGTTCGATGGGCAGGTTGACGCGGAAGCTCATGCAGCCCTCCGCGTCGGTCGCCTGCGCGAACTCGGTCTCCCGCATGCCCCGGCTGAGCTCGCCGAAGAGAAACGCGGTGGCCTGCTCGTAGTTCCAGACGTGCGTGCACGAGCCGTGACAGCACCCCCGCCCGTCGCAGCAGCCCTCGAAGCCGAAGAAGCGCCCGTCCGGCGTGCGGAAGCAGGTCTGCGACCGCAGCGTGCTGACGTTGAAGAGGGCGGCCTCGCGGATCTCGTGGGGGAGGTCGCACTCCGCCACGCTCCGGACGAAGGCGACGGTCCGCTCCTCGAGCGCGTCGAGCTCCGCCGCCGCCTGTTCGGCCACCGCCCAGGCGTCGCCGAACCGGGTGCAGTAGTGATTGCCGATGATGTCCGGGCTGCTCCCGTCGTCGCAGGCGCAGCCGCCCCCCTGCTTCGGCGTCCAGGTGATCCGATTCGGGAAGTGCCAGGTGAGGAGAAAGCGGAACGCAACGGCCCCGCCGGCGGGCACCACCTTCTGCATGCAGACCGACCCGAACGGCATGGCGTTGCTGCCCCGGTCGCGGGGGTCGACGCGCCCGTCGTCGGAGAAGTCGTCCCAGAAGTCGAGCGCCGCCTCGCCCCAGCGGACGTCGTCGGCCCACGCCTCCCGACAGGACAGGTCCCCTTCGTCGAGCGACGCGAGCGCCAGCGAGCCCCACGCCGGGTCGGTCGCATCGACCCCTTCGGAATCCATGAAGATCCCCCGCACACCGGCGCTTTCGCGAAAGGCATTCCGGTTCCCCTCCGCGCCGACGGGCCGCGGCTCCGACCACTTGGGGTCGAGGCGGCTGCCGTCCACGCCGACGAAGTTGGGCAGTGACCCGCAAATCGAAACGGCCCGGTCCGTGCCGGTAGGGTTCTCAACGACATAGCGGAGGACCGCCATCGGCCAGGCGCTGGCGTCGGCGTCCGCCGCGACCAGGGGGTTGAACGCCTCGAGCCGGACACGCACCGGGACGTCCGGATCCCGCAGCGAGACCTGCGCAAGCGGATAGGCGACGTCGAAACGGGCTTCCCGGAACCGGGGGAGGCCGTGGTTCGGCGTGGTGCTTCCGCTGTGGCCGTCGTACTCGGAGACGTCGAGCGGCCCCTCCAGGAGGCGCGCACACGGAGCAAGCTCCTGCCCGTCGACCCAGACCGCGAAGAACGGCCCGCACTGTCGGCCGATGACGGGGACGAACCCCTTGGCCGGACGGTTCATGATCTCCCAGTCGCGCAGATCGCCCCGCCCCCCGAGGGAGACGGCGCCCGTCCCGATGCCGCCCAGCGGCATGGCGATGCGGCGAAGATGCGACACGTCGTACGAGCGAAGAACCGGCCACGTGTTCATGGGTGACTTCCTTCCAGGAAGGAGACTTGCCAATGGGAACCCGCTTCCGGTAGAAAGGATACCCGATGCGCGAGGATGGGAAATGGCCAGATCCGCCAAAAACATACGCGAGGCTGACATCCCTCGCCAGGACGTCGTCCGCAGCGTGCCGCTGGGGCACGCAGGCTGCGCCGCGCTGGCGGCCGCCGGCGTCCGCAGCGTAGGCATCGACGACCGCGTGCCACACAGCGCATGGGGCGAAGGCTGCTCGCCAACGCGCCTCCTCTTCTTCGTCCGGCGCGGCGTGGTGGTGCACGCGGATGGAGCGCCGTCTGCGGACGCGGGGAGCGTCTTCCTGATCCCGGCGCCGGTCCCGAAGGAGTTCCGGACGCAGGACGAGGGCTGCCGCGCAATCTATGTCCACCTCTCTGCGGACAACGCCTTTCGCGTCGATGCCGAGCAGCCGTCCGTGCAGGCCGCAACGGCGCCGGAGCGGATCGAGGCCATCGTGGAGGGGCTGCTGGCCGAGACGCTTGGAGAAGCCGCGGACGCGACGCGCCTCGTCTCCCGCTGGACCGACCTGCTGGTCGCCTACCTGCACCGCCAGTTTCCGGCGGCCCCGACGCCTGCCGAAGCCGAGCTCCGCCGCCGCATTGACCGTGTCTGGGAAGAGTTTTCCGCGCGCCTGGCCGAAGACTGGACCGTCGGGCGGCTTGCCAACCTGGCGCACCTGTCGGAGGGGCATTTTCACCGGGTGACGAAGCGGCTGTACGGCCGCTCCCCGCAGGCGATGGTCCGGCGGTTGCGGATGGAGCGCGCGGCAGACCTCTTGCGGACCACAAACCTGACCACCGGGCGCATCGCGGCGGAGGTCGGCTACGCAACCGGATTCGCGCTTTCGAACGCGCTCCAGAAGGAACTGGGGCTCCGTCCCCGCAGCATCCGCCGGCCCCCTGCAGCCAACCCCACCATCCGCGAGCGCCACGACTGAGGCGCAGCACGAAAGCGCCCCGTCAGCAACCGACGAACCGCTTCATCCAGCAGGAACCCAGATCGGGCTCGACCAGGCGATGTCCCCGCCGACCTGCTCCACGCGCACGTAGTAGAATGCGGCTTCGCTGCACTCGTCCGTCCAGTCGAGGCCCAGGACCCGTTCAGCGCCGGGGCGGACCCAGTCGGCGGACAGGTAGAATCTCGGCTCCGCCGGCTCGCGCGTGAAGAGTGGCTTGCGCTGGTAGGGCGCGGCGTCCGGGGGGAAGTCGCGCACCGCCCGTGCGCCTGTCTTCGAGAGGTCGAGCGTGATCGTTTCGTCGAACAGCACCGTCCGGTCGAAAACGTCGCGGAAGGCGAATTCCAGCTCCTCCGCGTCGCCGTCGATGCGGAGCAGCGCACCCCGCGTGATGCCGCTGTAGCCGTTCGCCCGCCAGGCCACGGAGCCGTCGCTCTCCGCATCGAACCGGTCCGTCATGTTGTAGGCATGGATCAGGCGCTCCGGAGTCAGGCGCGCGCCGGGCACGGTCAGACGGCCGGTCGTTTCCGAGTCGTCCACCCGTCGGCTGCAGCAGTCGTCGGTCCAGGCGACGCGGAGGTGGTCCCGTCCGGGGTCGGGCTGGCGCCAGACATAGACGGGCTCGTTGTTGCGGAAGAGTTCGACGCGGAAGATCGCGTCCGTGCCGGCAATGCGGATCTCCATCCTGCGTTGGGGGCTGGCGTCTGCCTCGCTTCCCATCGGGACCCCGTTGCACCCGAACTCCAGAAAGATCCGCTGGTTGCCGGTTACCGCATAGGTGGTCCGCTCCTTGATCGCGTCCCAGATGCCGCGCCGCGTCCACGATTCGGACACTGCCCCGCAGAGGCCATTCGTGTTCGGGTAGTGGTTGCCGGGGCGGCCGTTCCCGACCGAGGTCATGTGGTTGTCGCCGCCGCCGTTGACGCCCACGCGGTGGCCGTGTGCCAGCCATTGCCGGTAGAACTCGTCAAAGACACCGTGGACGCTCACCACCTCCACGTTGGTCTGGTAATCGGGCTTGACCGGGAGGTCGTGCCGCCCGGGTCCGCCCCCGGCATGCGCGTGCGGCAGGAGCAGGAACTCGCCCTGCGAGCGCTCGATCTCTTCGAGGTAAGCCTCGTAACTCGGGATCTTCCGCCCGGAGTAGGGGCCCTTCTGCGGCGCCCCCAGGCGTTCGATCTCCGGCCGGTTGGCGGGATCCAGGTAGTAGCTGTTCATGTGCCCGCAGAGCGGCCCGAGGCTGCCGGCTTCGCTGCCGAGAATGGTGACGATGCCGTTGCCGTTCCACGCCTCGGTCGCCTCGGTCAGCTCTTCCCAGCCCTGCTGAACCGGTGCTTCCATGTGCACGAGCGGCTGGTCGAAGAGGAACTCCTGGTGCGGAGAGACGCTGCAGAAGTCGAGGCAACCCACATCCCGCGCATACGCGTAGTTGGCCGCGGGGCGCCCGCGGCCGTCGGCGAAGTAGGCATGCTGGTGGAGATCCCCCCAGTAGATGCGCCGGGACCAAGCGTCGCGGACCACGACGGGATTGCTGGCGCCGCGAACGTCCGGGTTGCCGTCCACCTCGATCACGAGGTACTGCGCACCGTCGTCGGCCAGCGAGCAGCCCCGCAGAAGGTGAAGCCGGCGCTCCGCGTCGTAGTCGACGCTGCCGAGAGAAACCGCGCCGCCGCGTTCGTGGGCCACCGCAAAGGTAAGGTCCGAAAGGTCGTCGCCGCTCTTGTTCCCGTACACGTCGCAGACGACGATGCGCGCGTCGAACGGTTCGCCCCGCGTCACGCAGGTCGGCGCGACGAGACGCAGATGGTGCGGCGGGCCGCCCACCACGGTGTAGCACGCGTCGTCGAGGTAACCGACCAGCTCGTCCCCCTCCAGGACGGCATAGCGAAAGTTGAAGAGGGTTTCCTCGTAAGACTGCATGCGGACGTTCCGGTAGTGGAGCCGCAGGCGCGTCCCGGCCGGCGCGCCCACGGGAAAGTCCACCGCCGCATACCGCCGGTACGGGAAGAACGCTCCCTCCCCGTGCACCTTGCCGTCGAGGATCGGCCGCGGGCTGCAGTCGATGTCGCAGTCGCACGCAAAGTGCGCCGGCTCCCCGGACCGGTCGACCTGGAGCAGCTCGATGTCGGAGACGAAATGAATCCAGGTCTCCAGCGCATGGCCCGCGGGGATCGCTTCCTTGAGCACGACCTCAATCTCGAAGGTCACGGGCGCCCCCGCAACGGGGCGGGCGTCGTCCACGACGCGGACGGCGCCGAAGCGCTTCAACTCGTCGGGCAGGTGTGCCGATACGCGATGCTCCATGAGGATCCCTTCTGTCTGCTGGCTTCCTTGACCGGCGGTTACGCGGGCCGCGCCGGTTCCGCCGGAGGAACGGCCCTACTCGTCCGCGGGCTGCATGCCGGGAATGGTGTCGGATTTCCGGTAGGCCACGCCGTGGAACTGCGCGACGAGGTCGCCGGCTTCATCGGTGATGCGCACATCGACGTGCGAGATGCGGTAGGACCGGCTCACCTCCACCGCTTCGGCGGTGAGGGTCCCCTCGCGGGTCGCCTTGTGGAACGACATGCTGGTCTCGATGCCGACCGCGACGCGGCCGGAGGCATTGCTGGCCACCGCGAAGGCATAGTCCGCGAGCGTGAAGAGCGCGCCGCCATGCGTCATCCCGATGCTGTTGTGGTGCCGGGGCTCGAGGCGCATCGTGGCGATGGCCCGGCCCGGTGCGGCCTCGATCAGCGAAACGCCACTGAGGCCGACAGCGTACTGGTCTTTTCCGAAATGGGTGCGCAATGCGTCCATGCTGATCGTCTCCTTGGCAGCTCCGCCGGCGCGGTGGGGTTCGCGCGGGTGCGGATCGTAAACGCATCGCCCCGTCCGCGCAAGAGGGGAGTCGGCCCCTTCGGACGCGCCCTAACGGCCCGGCGGACGGGAAGCGCGCCTTGACTTCCGTCCAATGCCTTGGTAAGCAGCAGCTTCCGGCCGGCCAGAGACCGGCCCGGGACGCAGCCTCAGGAGAAACGCATGACAGCACCGGAACGCCTGCTTCTCTCCGGCAACGAAGCGGTGGCCCGCGCCGCGATCGATGCCGGCATCGCCCTGGGCGTCGGGTACCCCGGCACCCCCTCGACCGAGATTCTCGAAACGGTGGCCGACCTCGGCGGGCCGGCCCAGTGGGCGCCGAACGAAAAGGTCGCCCTCGAGGTCGGCATCGGCGCCGCGTTCGGGCGGGCCCGCACCCTGGTGACCATGAAGCACGTGGGGCTCAACGTTGCGGCCGACGCGCTCTTCACCGTCGCCTACACCGACGTTCCCGGCGGCCTGGTGATTGTCAGCGCCGACGACCCCGGCATGGCGTCCAGCCAGAACGAACAGGACAGCCGCCGTTACGCCCGCGCCGCCGGCGTGCCGATGCTCGAGCCGGCCGACTCGCAGGAAGCCTACGACCTGACGCGCCGCGCCTTCGCCCTCGCGGAAGCATGGCGCATGCCCGTTCTTCTCCGCCTCACCACGCGGATCTGCCACAGCAAGACCGTCGTCCAGCCCCGCGCCCCCGAAGCCCCGGCCGCGACGGGCTGGGAGAAGAACGTGCCCGGCCGCGTCATGATCCCGGCCTACGCCCGTCCGGCCCACCGGCGGATGCGCGAGCGCCTGGACACCATCGCGGCCTGGAACGAAGAGGGCGAACTGACGCGCACGGTCGACGGCGACGCCTCCCTCGGCCTCATCGCCGCCGGGGTCGCCTTCGAGCACGCCCGCGAGGCCGCCCCGGACGCCCGCATCTTCAAGCCGGGACTCACCTATCCGCTTCCGATCGAAGCCATCCGCCGCTTCGCCGCGTCGGTGGAGCGCTGCGTCGTCATCGAAGAGGGCGACCCCGTCTTCGTGGAGGAGCTCCGCGCCGCCGGCGTCGCCGTCGAAGGGAAGCCCGAGATGTACCGCTTCGGCGAGCTCGACGTCGGCCGCGTGCGTCGGATTCTCGCCGGCGACACCTCCCCCGAAGCCGCGCCGCCGAAGGGCAAGCCCCCCGCCCTCTGCCAGGGCTGCCCGCACCGGACCGCATTCGAGGCGCTCCGGAACCTCGGCTGCATCGTGACCGGCGACATCGGCTGCTACACCCTCGGGGTGCTGCCGCCCTTCGAGGCGATGGACACCTGCGTCTGCATGGGCGCCAGCATCGGCGCGGGCCTGGGCCTGCGCCACGTGCTCCCGGAGGCGGAAGCCCGCCGCGTCGTCTCCGTCATCGGCGACAGCACCTTCGTCCACAGCGGCATCACCGGCCTGGTGGAGATGGTCTACAACCCGCCGAAGACCGGGCACGTCGGCATCCCCCTCGACAACGGCACCACCGCCACGCCCCGCCTGCAGGAGCACCCCGGCCCCCGCCGGACGCCGCCCCCCGCCCCCCCGCCCCCCCGCCCCCCCCCGCCCCGCCCCCCCCCCCCCCGCCCCCCCCCGCCCCCCCGCCCCCCCCCCCTCCCCCCCCCCCCCCC
>CAZKKD010000154.1:7355-8716 GCA_964553265.1 uncultured Planctomycetales bacterium
TCGAGGATCTCGCCCGTGCGACCGGCATCGAGCGGACCATCGTCCTCGACCCCGTCCCCGCACTCGACGAGTTCGAGACCCTCCTCCGCGAAGTGCTGGACAGCGGCGAACTCTGCCTCCTCATCGTTCGCCGCCCCTGCGTCCTCGCGGCGAAGAAGATCAAGCAGTACGAGAACGCCTGCAACGCCGGCTGACGGCGGCCCGAGAAAAGGAACCCATCTCCATGGCATCGACGCATTCCACAGACATCGTTGTCGCGGGCCTCGGCGGCCAGGGCGTGCTGCGCGCGAGCGACATCCTCGCCGAAGCCGCCTTCCGCGCCGGCCGCGACGTCAAGAAGAGCGAGATCCACGGCATGAGCCAGCGCGGCGGATCGGTCCACAGCGACGTCCGCATCGGCGAGGCGGTCGGCAGTCCCATGATCCCGGCGGGCGAGGCCGACGTCCTCCTCCTCCTCGACGCGACGCAGGAGGCGGTGAACCGCCACCGCCTGCGCGAGGGCGGCGAGGTGATCGGTCCCGACGCCATCGACGCGGCGGCCCTGCCGCACAGGAAGAGCCTCAACGTCGCGATGCTCGGGGTGCTGTCCCGCCGGCTCGACATCGCCGCCGACCACTGGAGCGCGGCCATCCGCGCGCACTTCCCCGAGGCGCTGCACGAAACGAACGAACAGGCGTTTGCCCGCGGACGGGGCGACTGAGCGCAACCCGACCCGGCCCGGCCGGATCTCGAAGGTGAGGGAGAACCCATGAGCGAATCCTGGAACGACGGCCCGAGCGCCTTCCCGCCGGCCAGCACGCCGGACTACCTGCCCGAGACGCAGCTCCGCGCGCTCCAGCTCGGCCGCCTGCAGGGGGTCGTGGCCCGCGCGTACGAACACGTCCCCCTCTTCCGGCAGCGGATGGACGAGCGCTCGCTGACGCCGGACGCGGTGCGCTCGCTCGAGGACATCGCGCAGCTCCCGTTCACGGTCAAGACCGATCTGCGGGATACCTACCCGTTCGGCCTTTTCGCCAGCCCGATGAACGAGATCATCCGCCTCCACGCCTCCAGCGGCACGACCGGCAAGCCCATCGTCGTCGCCTACACCGAGGAGGACATCCGCGTCTGGACCTCCGTGATGGAGCGCACCTTCGCCGCCTGCGGGGTGCGCAAGGGCGACGTGGTTCAGAACGCCTACGGCTACGGCCTCTTCACCGGCGGCCTCGGGGCGCACTACGGCGCCGAGGGGCTCGGCGCCACCGTCATCCCCATCAGCGGCGGCAACACCGACCGGCAGATCCTGGTGATGAAGGACTTCGGCGTCACGGTGCTCTGCTCGACGCCGAGCTACTTCCTCCACGTCATCGAGCGGGCCGAGG
>CAZKKD010000155.1:0-8715 GCA_964553265.1 uncultured Planctomycetales bacterium
GCGGCGCCTGCCCCGCTCCGCCCGAGACGCTCGACGCCGCCGTCGCGGCGCCGGAGGCGCTCTCCGGCGTCTACCGCACGGGCGGGCGCTGCGGCGCGGGGCACCTGACCGACGTCCGCCTCGGCGACGACACCGAAAAGATCCGCCGCTTCGGCCACGACCGGCTGAGCACCCACGGCATCGGCGATGACCTGGACCGCGTCGGCTGGCGCAGCCTCTTCCGGCAGCTCGTCATGGCCGGCGCCTGCGACGTCGACGCCGAGGGCTACGGGACGCTGCGCCTGAACGCCACGAGCTGGCGGATCCTGCGGGGGGAGGAACCCTTCCGCATGCGCAAGCGCCGTCCGAAGGCGAAGCGCAAGGGCCGGCGCGCCCGCGCCGCGGCGGGGACGACCGGCCCCGCCCCGGCCGAGCTGGACGCATTCGTCGACGACGATCTCTTCGAAGCGCTCCGCGCCTTCCGGCAGGAGACGGCCGACGCGCAGGGCGTGCCGCCGTACGTGGTCTTCCACGACAGCACCCTCCGCGGCGTGGCCGCCCTCCGCCCGCGCACCGAGGCGGAGCTCCTGGAGGTGAGCGGCGTCGGCGAGCGCAAGCTGGCGCGCTACGGTGCAGAGGTCCTCGCCGTCGTCGCCGCGCACCTCGACGGCGCCGACGCCCCCCCGCCCGCCGGCGACTGAGCCCCGCCCGAAACGCACCGCGGCCCCGCCGGTGAGGACGGGGCCGCAGGGGGCTGCGTTGCTGCCTTCGCGCCGACGCCGAGGACGCGTCCTCAGTACCGGCCGAACTCGTCGTCGTCGAGCTTGATCACGTCTTCGGGGCGGACCACGTTCGCGTCCTCCGCCTTGGCGGGAGGGGCGGCCGCGTGGTCCGGTTTCGGTCTGGCGACGGCGCGCTCGGCCGAAGCGTCCCCACCGGGCCAGCCGTCACCGGACCGGGGGCGTTCCGTCTGTGGGGCCGGCCCGGGTTTCGGGGCGGCCGAACCGGCGGCCGGCCGGCGCTCGGCCGGGATGGGCGGCGGCGCCTTCCCGCCCGGGCCGCCGCCGGCGGCGTCGCGGAGCTGGAAGCGGCGCAGGAGCGCCTGCAGGCTGTCGGCCTGCGAGCTCATCTCCTCGGCGGCGCTGGCGGTCTCTTCGGCGTTGGCGGTGTTCTGCTGGGTGACGCTGTCGACCTGCTGCAGGCCCTGGTTGACCTGGGCGACGCCCTACGCCTGCTCGTTGCTGGCGGCGGCGATCTCGCCGACGAGGTCGGTGGCCTCGGTGATGAGCCCGGCGATCTTCCCGAGCGCCTCCGCCGTCGTGGCGGCGGTGCCGAGACCGGCCTTCACCTTTTCGTTCGACGACTCGATGAGCTCGGTCGTTTCCCTGGCGGCCTTGGCGCTGCGGGCGGCGAGGCTGCGGACCTCCTCGGCGACGACGGCGAAGCCCTTGCCGTGCCGGCCGGCGCGGGCGGCCTCGACCGCGGCGTTGAGCGCGAGCAGGTTGGTCTGGAAGGCGATGTCGTCGATGGTCTTGATGATCTTCGAGATCTCCTGGCTCGAGGAGTCGATCTCGTCCATCGCACCGCTCATCTCCTGCATGCTGCCGTTGCCGCGTTCGGCGGCGTCGCGGGCGGCGGCGGCGAGCTGGCTCGCCTGCTGGGCGCGTTCGGCGTTCTGGCTGGTCTGGCTGCCGAGCTGGGTGACGGAGCTGGTGATCTCCTCCAGGCTTGCGGCCTGCTCGGTCGCGCCGCTGGAGAGGGTCTGGCTCGCGTCGCGGACCTGGGCGCTGCCGGAGGCCACCTGCCGGCTCACCTGCCGGACCTCCTCCAGCGCGCCGTTTACCTGCCGCACCAGGGCGCGGATTGACTGCCCGAGGCGGTCCTGCGCCGAGCGCACCGGCACCTCCACGGTCCAGTCGCCCTGTGCCATGCGGGCGGCCATGTCGGCCTCCGCGCGCTGGTAGTCGATGAGCCCCTGCACCGCGCCGGCGAGCTGGCCGATCTCGTCCCGGCGGCGGAGGTACTCGTCCTTCGCGTCGGCCTCCAGGTCGCCCTGTTCCGCGAGGGCCGTGAGGCGCGCCACCCCGCTCAGGACCGGGGTGGTGACCCAGCGGCTGATGAAGAACGCGAGCGCGAGCACCACGAGGACCGCCACCACGGCCAGGACGCCGGCCACCCAGTTGCGGAAGTCGATGAGCTCCGCCTCGATGGCATTCGCATCCTTGTACTTGACCGCTTCCGGCACCGCGTAGGCAATGGTCCAGTCCCACGGCTCGAACTGCCGGACGAACATCCACTTGTATTCGCCCTTGAAGAGGTAGCGGAAGCTGCCGTTCTCCGTCGTCACCATCTGCTTGGCGAAGTCGTACTGCGCCACCGAGTCCCCGACCGGGATGCTCGGGTGCATCACCATGTCCGCGTCACTGGTGACGATGAAGGGATAGATGTCGTCGTTCTGAATCTCGCGGTCGCCGTAGTGTTCCTCGCGGAGCTGGGCAAGGACCTGCGCCTGCGCTTCGGCGACGGCCTGCTTCGCCATGTCGGTGCCGAGGAGGTCGTTTTCTTCGAGAAAGGCGTGTGCTTCCCGCTGGGCCGTTTCGATGGGCGCGGCCACGCGGGCCAGCTTTTCGGCATAGATCTCGTTCTGGGCGTTGTCGACGATCTCCTTGGCCTCCGCGGCCATGGTTGCGCTTTCGCGGACGACGAGGCCGACGACCACCGCCGTGGTGACGGCAAATCCGCCGATGACCAGCAGCAGCAGCTTGGCCCGAATCGAACGGCTGAACACGTTGGCGACTCCTTGTGCTTGTCGGGCAAGAGCTGTTGCCGCGACCGACTGTCCGTGGGCGTCGCGACGCCCTCTCCTCTGTCGTCCGCCGCCGCGGCCGACGGGGCCGCGGCGGCGATCCGGCGTAAGGCTACTTCTTGATGATCTCCGCGCGCTTCATCATGGCAAGGGGAAAGTTGACGCCGAGTTGTTTGGCGAGGGGGAGGTTGAGGAAGATCTTCGCCTTCTTGTTCTGCGCCACCTCGATGGCGGCGGGGCTGGTCCCCTCCAGGATGCGCAGCGCCTGGGCGGCAGCCCACTCGCCCTGCTCGGCGGCGTCCTTCGTGTAGCTGAGGAGGACGTAGGGAGCGATCCAGTCGTAGATGCTGCCGGTCGGGACGGAGGTGTTTTCGGCGTGAAAGGCCTTCATGGCCGCATCGTCCCAGTCATTCAGCCCCGCGTTGTTGTCGAGGATGACGATGTCCACCGATCCCTGCAGTTCCTTGAACTTGGCCTTCCATTCGTCCACGCTGCTGACGTACACCTCCTGCGCGAAGGTGATGCCCAGCTTCTCCTTGTTGTACTGCCCTTCCTTGCGGGCGGTGGTGTTGTCGACCGCGAGGAAAGCGACCTTGTCGCCCTTGGCGAATTTTTTGAGCTGCTCGATCAGCTTGTCGGCCAGCGATACCTCGATCATGCCGGTGACGTTTTCGGCCGGAAAGCCGTAGCCGCTGCAATCCCAGTTTACGCCGCAGAAGACGAACGGGAGGTCCTTGCCCTTGTAGTACGGGGCGATGAGGAATTTCGAGGCGTTGTCATCAGCGGCAATCACCACGTCGGGCTGGAACTCGTCAATCACGGCCTTCGCCTTCTCGGCCGCCTGCTTCTTGAACTCTTCCGACGTGTTGCGCTTGGTGTCCATGTGAATGATCTTGAGCTCGACCTGATCGCCGAGGACAGACTTCGCGCCCTTCACCACCCCGTCGCTCCACGAATAGCCCGCATGGTAGCTGTCGATGAAGAGCACCTTCTTCTCGCCGGCGTCCGCCGCAAACGCAACCGACGCGAGCACCAGCACCGCCACCGCCAACTGCACAAACCGAGTCCTCATCTGGCTCCTCTTCTACACATCCGTTTCGTGGTTTCCGGTCGAAAAACACACGCTGCCGGCCTCTGCGCAATCCCTTTCAACGTCCTGAGTTTGCCGGGAAGCACCGACAAGCTACTCCATGATGAGAACGCGTCAAGCTTTTTTATCTCATCTTTCCCGCAAAAACCGCAGAACAAACAAAACGCTTCGCTTTGGCAGGAGTCATGCCTGTCGGTCCGCATCGGGCTTCGTATCGGATAACCACTTTTTCCGCAAGAGGATACCAGTCTCATGGTTGCCGTTTCGGCTGCGGCCTTCCAGAAACTGTTCATCACATGTATCGGTGCGCGACTGCCCGCCACGGCACAGTCCCCTTGCACTGCTTCCCGGTTCTGCGGTTGTAGTGCCGGGGGGGCAGACGTTTGAAGGTGTCTGTCTCATCGGTCGTTTTTCCGGCCGGTCCGGCCTTGTTCGGTCCGGGGATGAAAAGAGGGCAGAGGGGCCCCGGGGGGCGGCAAATGGAGAAATCGAAAAGCCCCGTGGCCCGGTCCTGCGAGCAGGGGGGCGGATCGCACGCGTTGGAAGACGGGGTGCGCTCGCGATGGGCAGGTGCGGGACCCGGTCAGGCGAAGAGGTCGTGGACCGCCTGGGCGTCGTGGTCTTCCGGCAGGGTGCGCAACTCTTCGAGTGCTTCCTTCGGTGCGCCGGCGGCGCGGCCGAGTTCGGAGTAGAACGCCACGGCCTCTTCCCGACTGGCGAACGCGGCGGCGGCCCAGTCGGACATCCGGCCGTGCGCGCAGGCCCGTTCGAGCAGCGTGTGCCCGTAGAGGAAGTCCGCCCCGGCCAGGAAGGCGTCGACCACGCTGGCGAGCTCCGGCGCATCGAAGTCGTCGACAAACTTCTGCCCCGCCTTGTTCATCTCGGTGCCGACGATGACGGGGAGGTGGTGTGCGCGGCAGAGGGCGACGATCTCCTCCAGCTTGGCGATCTTCGTCTCTTTCTCAACCGGGTCGGTGATGCACCAGTTGCGGTCGGGGATGATGTTGAGCGCTTCGCAGCCGAGCCCGACGAAGGTCTCCAGCATCGCGGCGGCGTCGGTTTCGCCGTTGGAGGCGCCGTCGAGCCAGGTGATGGTGGGGATCGCCCCGGCCGAGCGGATCATGGCGACCACCTCCTCGATGCCCGGGAAGGTGTCCCGGGCCGGCGCGACATAGCCCACCCCGCCGCGCTTCATCAGCTTCGAGCGCAGCGTGTCGCGGAAGGCGTTGCTGTCGGCCAGAAAGGCGCCCAGCAGTTCGCGCGGCATGTTCAGCTTGCCGGCCCAGAATTCCGCCGCCGCGTCGGGCCGGTCGGCGAAGATCTCGTGGCTGCGCGCTTCAAACGCCTCCAGCATGTGCCGCTCGGTGGCGTTGCCGGCCGGCGTGAGGGGCAGCACGTCCTTGTCGTAGTCGATCTGGACGTAGTCGAGAAAGGCGTTGACGCGCTCCAGCATGGCGCGGTTGCGCGCATCGGCGCGGTCGCGCATGCTCTGGAGCGTGGCCTGTCCGGGCTCGGTCTGCGGGGTGCGGGCGAAGCCGATCCCCATGAAGTAGGCGATGCCCGGCTCGCCGGGGCTGCTGAGCTCCTTGTCGGCGAAGGGTTCGACAAAGACGCGCGTCTCCAGGCCCGCGGTCGCCGGCAGGTTCAGACGGTCGCCGGCGGCGTGGATCTCTTCCATCGCGTCCAGCACATCGAAGTCGACCGTCCCGACCATCGAAAGGCCGGCCTTGCGGCCCTCCCAGGCGAAGCGGCTGGGGCTGTAGCCGAGGGCGTTGTAGCTGAAGAAGGTGTGCCCGTGCAGGTTGACCCGCGGTTGCGGTGGGGGCAGCTCGATGCTGCCCTGTGCGGCCGCGTCGGCGAGGGCGTCCAGGGCTTCGCGGCGGGACGCGGCGTCGAAGCTGTCGAGTTGCGCTTCCAGGGCGGCGGTGTCGACCATGGGTCCCTCTCTCCGTTGCGGGCCAGGCTGTCCGGTGCGCCTTGGCGCGCGCTCCCCGACGTGCGGAGCGGGACGCGCCGGGGTTGCTCAGCGGCCGCAGATCTGCTGGAAGCGCGCGTACTGCGCGTCCCAGGCCGCGGTGGTTTCGGGTGCGTAGGTCTCCAGCGGGAACGAGGCCCGCACAATCTGCCGCGCCTCGGCGATGCTCCCCACCACGCCCAGGGCCACCGCCTGCATCAGCACGTTCCCCGCCGCGGTGGCCTCCACCGGGCCGGTGACGACGGTGCGGCCGGTCGCGTCGGCGGTGAAGCGGTTGAGCAGCTTGTTCTGCGTCCCGCCGCCGACGATGTGGATGGTCTGCAGCGGCTGGCCGCCGACCTGCTCGAGACACTCAACGACGTAGCGGTAGGTGAGCGCCAGGCTCTCCAGCGCCGCACGGACGAACTGCCCCTTCGTCTCCGGGACGGGCTGGTCGGTCTCGCGGCAGAAGGTCGCCATCTTCTCCGGCATCCCGCCGGGACTCGCGAAGGGCGCGTGGTCCGGATCGACGAACGACCGGAACGGCTCGGCCTCTTCGGCCAGGCCCACAAGCGCGGCGTAGTCCAGGTCCTCGCCCTCGCGCCGCCAGGCGCGGCGGAGCTCCTGCACCAGCCAGAGGCCCATGATGTTCTTGAGAAAGCGGATGGTGCCGTCGACGCCGCCCTCGTTGGTGAAGTTGAGCTCGCGCGTCTCCTCGGTGATGATCGGCTCCGGCGTCTCCATGCCCATCAGCGACCAGGTGCCGCTGGAGAGGAAGCACCAGCCCTCCCCCTCGGCCGGGACCGCGGCGACGGCGGCGGCGGTGTCGTGGCAGGCGGGGGCGATGACGGGCGCGGCCTTGACGCCGGTTTCGGTGGCGAGCGCGTCGCGCATGTTGCCGATCACCGACCCCGGCGCCGCCACCTCCGGCAGAATGCGTGTCGGAATGCCGAGGCGATCCAGGAGGTCGGTGGCCCACTCGTTGCCGGCCATGTCGTACATCTGGCTCGTCGAGGCGATGCTGTACTCGCTCACCCGTTCGCCGGTGAAGAGGTAGTTGAGCAGATCCGGCATGAAGAGCATCGTCTCCGCCTCGCGCAGGAGCACGTCGTTCGTCTGCACCAGGCTGTAGAGCTGGAAGAGCGTGTTGATCGGCATCACCTGGATGCCGGTGCGCTGGTACACCTCGCGCCGGGACACCTGCTTGAACACCTTCTCCGGCATGCCGTCGGTGCGGGCGTCGCGGTAGTGCACGGGGTTCCCCAGGAGTCCCCCGTCCGCGCCGATGAGCGCGAAGTCGACCCCCCAGGTGTCCACCCCGAGCCCGTCCAGCGTCTCGCCGTAGCGGTCGCGGTAGGCGCGCAGGCCGTCCAGGAGGTTCCGGAAGATACCGAGCGCGTCCCAGTGGATCCGGTCGATCACCGGCACCGGGCCGTTGGGAAAGCGGTGGAGAACGTCCAGTTCGAGCTTGCCGTCGGCGAGGCTCCCCGCCACGGCGCGGCCGCTCTCGGCCCCGAGATCGAAGGCCACAAATCGCTGCCCGCTCATGCGTTTCCCCTCCCTGAGACAGTCGCGTGCGCATCGGATGACGCGTCGGACGGCGCCGTGGCGCGGTTCGGTGCCGGGAGTGTACCGAAGCCCCCGACGCGACGCAAGGCCGAATTCGATGTACGCATCCCGGGCAGAGGCGGACCGCTTGTCCCGAAACCGTTCCGCCACCCGACACGGCCCGCCGTTGTCCGCCGGACGTCCGACCAACGCCCCGGCACGCCCGCGGACGGCCCCCGGACCGGCCGGGAACGGCGTGCGGACGGGGTCAGGCGCGGGTGCGGCGGCGCGGCGGCGACCCGTCGCCGGTCAGCAGGGCGTGCTGGTCCTGCCGCTCGCGGTCGGTCCGCGCGACGTGGATCGGCGTCCGGTCGGCGTCGCACCCGGCGTAGTACATCGCCGTCGCCAGCGTGCCGGGCGTCGGAACAAAACACTGCACCTGCTGCGGGCGCCACCCCTGCCGGCCGAACCAGTCGGCGAGCGTGCGCATGTCGTCCATCGTGCAGCCCGGCAGCGCGCTCAGCACGTAGGGGACCAGGTATTGCTCCTTCCCGGTCCGGCGGTTGACGCGGGCGAAGAGCTGGCGGAAGCGCTCGAACGCACCGAAGCCGCTCTTGCGCATGAGGGCGAGTACGCGGTCGACGCTGTGCTCGGGCGCGACCTTCAGTTGCCCGCCGACGAATTCGGCCAGAAGTCCCTCCGCCACTTCGGGTTCGGCCAGGAGAAGGTCGTGGCGCACGCCACTCCCGACCCGGACGTGCCCGCCGCCCGAAATGGCCGCAACCGCCTGCAGGAGCTTGAGATACGCCTCCTGGTCCAGCCGGAGCTGCGGGCAGGGCGCGGGGCTGTAGCAACTCGGCCGGTCGCACGCGGCGGGGGCGGCGCCGCAGGAGGATCCCCACGCGTTCGCGGTGGGGCCGCCGACGTCGCTGAGGCTGCCGCGCCAGTCCGGTCCGGCGGCGAGGGCGCGGACCTCGGCGAGGATCGACTCTGCCGAGCGCGAGCGGATGCGCCGGCCCTGGTGCGCGGCGAGGCTGCAGAAGGCGCACCCGCCCCCGCAGCCGCGGACAGCGGTCACGCTGTGCCGGACCGTCTCCAGCGCCGGCACGGGCGCGCCGCCGCCGGGGTGGGCCGCACGCACGAACGGGAGCGCGTAGACGGCATCGAGCCCCGCGGTGGGGAGCGGCGCCCGGGGGGGGCGCCGCATCTCAGGCCCCCCCCATCCCCACGATCGCGGAGGTGCGCCTGGGGATGGGGGCGGCCGGGGGGCGGGCACGCTCGCGGCCGCGGGCGAGAATCGCGTCGATCTCGTCGGGCGCCTCCATCAGCCGGGCCATT
>CAZKKD010000156.1:0-8713 GCA_964553265.1 uncultured Planctomycetales bacterium
CACCAGACACACCGCGTAGAAGACGGCAAAGCCGTACATGGCCGCTTCTGGCGTGCCGGCCTTGATTTGTTGACCCATCACAATCGGAGCAATGAAAGCGCCGTAAGCGGCGACCGCAGAGGTCCAGCCCAGCACCGGCCCCTTCTGCTGCTGGTTGAAAATTACGCCAATGCTGCGGAAAGTCGAGCCGTTACCAATTCCGGAGGCTGCGAACAGCACAATGAACAGAATGAGGAACAGGGCGAAATAGCTGTTAGGAACTTCAGAGTTGTAGGCCAGCATCATCACATAGCCGGTTGCCACTGAGGCTACCACCATGATCACCGAGATGATCTGGGTAACAATGGAACCGCCCATTTTGTCAGAAATCCAGCCTCCCAGCGGGCGAATCAGGGCACCGACAAAGGGCCCCATCCGGGCCCAGGTCAGGGCGCTGGGTGCATCCGGGTTGGCCACACGGGTAACGGAACCATCAGCCGCCACCTCCATCATGTTGCCGAAAATCACCGAGATAGACAGCGGCAGGGCGGCGGAGAAACCGATGAACGAACCGAAGGTCAGGAGATACAGAACCGTCATGGACCATGTGTGCTTGTTGCTGAAGATGGCAAACTGGTTCTTGATGTTTGGCTTGATATCGCCCGGAATCAGCCGGAGCAGGCCGAGGGTAATGAGGATGGTCAACGGCAGAGCAATCCACATGCTCATGATGCTCAAAGCCCAGACGCCGGCGACCGCTGCAACCAGGCCTACACCATAGAGCCCCAGTATTTTCGCGAAGGCGGAAATCGGGCTGCCGGGGTTCGGGGTGACCGTCTTCAGTTTATTCATGCCGAACCACCCTGCAAACGCCAGCGGGATGAGGAAAACCAGCCAGATGAAACCGGCATTCTGGATCCAGGTGTCGGTGCCAGCCTCGATACGGCCGATCAGGGTGCCACTGGACTTCTCCAGCTCCATCGGGTCGCCGGTTCGGCGCCGAAGACCGTCTCGTAGTCGGTATGATTCACGAGCCCCACGGCGCCGTCGTGCGAAATCTCCCGCGCCGGCACGCCCCCGACGACTGTGCCGGGCGCCACGTCCCGGGTCACCACCGCGTTCGCGCCGATGGCCGCATTGTCGCCCACGCGGATTGCCCCGATGACCACGGCGCCCGGCCCGACGTACACCCCCGCCCGCAGCGCCGGCACGCCGGCCCGTCCTCCGCGGTGCGCCTTGCCGAGGGTGACGTTCTGCGAAAGGTTGCAGTTCGGCCCGATGCGGACGCCGCCGTTGACGACAATCCCGCCGAAGTGGCCGATGTACAACCCCGGCCCCACCTCGGTCTCCACCGGCAGACTGATCCCGTACCGCACCCCCGCCCGCCGCCGCAGCCACGCCGCGAGGACGCCGACGGTCCAGCGCGTCCACGCCGCAGCGCGCAGGTACTGGCAGAGGCGGAAGAGCGTCGTGCAGTGAAACCCCGGGTTGCGCAGAAAGTGGTACAGAAAGGCTCGCCGGCCCCGCGCCCCGCCGTAGCGGTACAGGTCGACGCGAATGCGGTAGACGGTCCGCCGCCAGTTCATCCCCGTCCCTCCCGATCGCGCGACAGCGCGGGGTGCGTCCGCACGCTCAGGCCCCCCAGGGCGGGGCCTCGGGCAGCGCGCGCGCCAGGTCCTCCGAGAGCGCGTCTTCGTACGCGCCGGCGAAGGTGCCGTCGAAGAAGCGGTCCAGCGCCTCGTCCGCGAAGCGCTCCCAGCTCTCCTCTTCCCGTCCCGGCAGGATGGGGTAGAAGAGCCCGCCGTGCGCCTTGATGGCCTTCCGGTCGCTGTACGCGTCGCCGAGCATCAGCATCCGCTCGGCCGCGTACCTGCCGCCGGCCCCGCAGCGGATCTGCTCGTCCTTCTTTCCCACCTCCTGGCCGGCGATGGCGCGGACGTGCCGGTCGATGCCGTACTGGGCCCACTCGCGGGCCAGCGCCTCGTAGGGGGTCGAGCTCACCACCATCAGGTCCGCCCGCTCCGCCGCCTTGCCGAGGGCGGCGTCCACCTGCGGGAAGGGCGGCACCTCGCGGACGATGCGCTCCACGGCCTCGTTGATGGCCAGCGACCAGTCCAGCACCCGGCGGAGCTCTTCGCTGCCGGAGCACTCGATCTCCGCTTCGAGGGCGGGGTTGCCCAGCTTGCTCTCCCGTTCGACCCAGGCCCGCAGGTCCGGCAGGGCGGGAATCTCCACCCGCCGCGCGAGTACGGCGTCGCGCGCCCGCAGGTGGTCGAGCGTCGAGAGGAGCGCCAGGAAGCGGTTGCAGCCGCGGGCGCGGCCGTAGAGGTTGACGAAGTCCCACGCCTCGCGCGCGTACTTGCTGACCGCTTCCAGGTTCCACTTCCAGATGGTGGTCGGACAGAAGCACTCCTTGTGCTTCGGCTCCATGCTGTCGAAGATACAGCCGTCGCTGTCCAGGCCGATGAAGTACTCCTTCTCCGCGGCCAGGGCCTGCAGTTGTTCGGGGGTGGTGGACATCGGGTTCGGCTCTCCTGTCGAAAAGTCTGGGGATCCGTTTGCAACGGACATGAGAAGACGGGTCGGTGTCAGACTCCGCTGAACGCCGCAAACGCACCATCCACGGGCGCCACGGTCCCGCTCACGAAGCGCGCACCGTCCCCGCAGAGCCACAGGAGCGTGCTGACCAGGTCCTCCGGATCGCCGAAGCGTCCCATCGGCGTGTGGTCGACAATGGTCTGGCCGCGCGGGGTCGGTTCGCCCGTCTGTTCGTCGGTCAGCAGAAAGCGGTTCTGCTCGGTGAGAAAGAAGCCCGGCGCTATCGCGTTGACGCGCACGCCCGCCGGCGCCAGGTGCACCGCCAGCCACTGGGTAAAGCTGTTCACGGCCGCCTTCGCCGCACTGTAGGTGCACACCTTCGTCAGCGGCGTGAAGGCGCTCATGCTGCTCACGTTCACCACCACGCCACGTTTGCGCTCCACCATGCCTTTGCAGAACGCCTGGCAGGCCAGGAGCGTCCCGAGCAGGTTGAGGTCGAAGACGAACTGGATCCCGTCCGCATCGAGGTCGAAGAAGGTGGGGTCGAGCTGCTCGGCGATGTTCACCCCGCCGGTCGTGGCCGACTTGTGGTTGCCGCCGGCAGCGTTGACGAGAATGTCGATCGGCCCGAACGTCTCTTCCACCCGGCCGCACGCTTCGGCCAGCGAATCGGTGCTCGTGACGTCACAGGAGACGCCCACGGCCTCTCCGCCCTCGTCGCGGATCGTCTTGGCCATGGCGTCCACGGACTCGCGGCTGCGGTTGAGGATGGCCACCTTCGCGCCTTCCGCGGCCAGGCCGCGGCTCATCGCGCCGCCGAGCACGCCACCGCCCCCCGTGACAACCGCCACGCGATCCCGCACGCCGAAGAGGGCTTCCAGCGTCTGACTGGGCATGATCTTCCTTTCTCTTTCCGTCGGTTGCATCTGTCTGTCCGGTCCTGTCGTGCACGTAGTGCGCGGGACACATTCTAGGGCATTCCACGACGCAGGGCAAGCCCATCCGGGACGAACCGGCCTGGACGAGGCGATTCCCAGGCCGTGCCGCACCCCCAACCGTCTCCCCGGAGCGTCCGGTCCCCATTTGCGAGCGTTTCGTTTCCATTGACAGCCCGAAACGCACCGTGCTATCATCCCGCCACTGGAGATTCCCTTCGGACCTGGGCATGACGGGAGCGGTTGGCGTGGACAAAACCGTTGAGGGCAAAGCATTAGCCCTGGACATCGACCCCGACATGGAATGGGCCAGGCTGGTCTGCGTCCCCGCGGACAATCCCAGCGCCTTTCTCGGCTACGACGCCGCCCGCGAAGAACTCAATGTCGAGCGCATCACCTACGGACTCGACCTCGATCTCGTCAAGGAAACCTGCAGCAAACTCGAAGAACTCGAACTCGGCGACAAGGTCCGGATCGCGCAGGCCGACCCCCCGGTGCACGGCGTCGACGGTTACATCGACTTCGCCGTCGACGTCAGCGGCCAGGCCACCTACAAAGCCGCGGACGAAGACTCCAGCAACATCGATTTTCGCGAAGCCACCTCCGTCGTCTGCGTCAACGAAGGGGCGCTTCTCGCCACCCTGCACCCGCCGAAACAGGGGAAGCCCGGCAAGAGCATCCGGGGAGAGACATTGCCGCCCCGGTCGCCCAAGGAGCCGATGATCCGGCCCGGCCAGAGCGTCCACTTCGAACCCAAGACCCGCCAGTTCACCGCCCTGCGCGCCGGACGCCCCACCTTCGTCGACCACATCCTCTCGGTCCTTCCGGTCTACGAGGTCGCCGGTGACGTCTGCTTCGACACCGGGCATGTCCGCTTCAACGGCAGCGTCATTGTTCAGGGCAACGTGCTCGACGACTTCAACATCGAAGCGAAGGACATCGTCGTCATGGGGACGGTCGGGGCCTGCCTCCTCAACGCCGAAGGCAACATCACCGTCCGCGGCGGCATCAACGGCCGCGATCGCGCCGTCATCCGGGCCGGCGGCGAGGTGGTGGCGAAGTACATCAACAACGCCCGCGTGGAAACGCTGCACGACCTGACCGTGAACCGCGAGATTGTCAACAGCACCGTCCTCTGCAACGGGCGGGTCCGCGTCAACACCCTCATCGGCGGCGAGACCGTCGCCAAGCTCGGCGTCGAAGCCAATGTGCTCGGCAGCGACATCGGCGTGGCCACCCGCGTCGATCCCGGCGTGGACATCCAGATTCGCAAGGTCGACGACGCTCTCGACGTCGTGGACGGACAGATCGGAGCGCTGCTCGCTCCCGTCCAGATGGTCCTCGGGGACAAGGCGAAGTATCGCTCCCTTTCCGACGAGCGCAAGGATGCGGTCCGGCAGGCCTACGAGAAGTTTCTCCGCCTCAAGGAAGCCCACGAAAAGCTGGCCGCCCGACGCCAGAAGCTGCTGGAAAACAGCACCGAGATGCCCGTCAAGGAGGTGGTGGTCTTCAAGACGCTCAATCCCGATACCATCGTCCGGACCGACATCTGCATGCGCAACTTCGCCAAGCAGCACTCCGGCCCCCTCTGCATCCGACAGGACGTGGACCGTTCGACAATGAAGCTCGATCCGTACTCGGCCAGCGCGCAGACCACCAGTACCGCCTGAACGCGGAAAAGGACCCGACCGTGGCGAAACGATATACGGGCGAAGACCTGAAGCAGATCCAGAAGCAGCTTGAGGATCTCGTCCTCAACGAGGACAAGCAGTTTCTGCTGGTCGATCGCCAGATCTCAGCCCGGCGCGCCCTTCTGAATGCCCTCCTTTCCGCCGGAGTCGACAAGGCGCTCATCCACGAAGCCAACGATGCCATGGACGCCATGATGCACCTCGGCAAGAGCGCCGCCCCGCATGTGGTCATGACCGAGCTGAAACTCCCCGACATGGAAGCGCCCGAACTCGTCGAGCACCTGCGCGCCAAGGAGGGCGGCGAGAAGCACATCTTCGTCCTCGTGTCGGCCGAAAAGAACAAGAAGAAGCTCGCCCTCGCCCTGCAGGCGGGCATGGCCGGGTACATCGCCAAACCACCCAAGGCCGACGAAGTGGCCGCAACTCTCAAAAAGAGCGGCGCCCTCTGACCGCGCCGCCGTGCGGCCACAGCCCCGCCCCGGAGTCCATCCCATGCCCTTTCCCGAAGAACGCCCGCGCCGTCTGCCCCGCCCCGAAGCGCCCCCCCGACTGGTCCCCCAGGCGCAGGTCCGGCCGGAGCAGCTCGTCCAGCCCCCCGTTGTCCGGGCCGGCCCGGCCCATCCCCGGCCCACCGCCAGCGCTCGGGCGTCTTCCTCAACCGCCGCCCGGGGCCGCCCCAGCGCCGGCGCACGGCCCCGCCGGCGGAATGTGACAGGGGATGTCCACAACCGACAGACGGGGATCCTTCACAAACCGATAGATCGCCATCCGCATCACCTCCGCCCGTGTCCGACCCACCCTGATCGCGACCTGGTCCAGGGCGATGACCAGCTGGTCACTCACTCGTGCCGTGATCTGTCTCATACCTATTACACTGACAAAACGCACCTGCCGCTTGATTTGTTCGATACCAATTGGACGGGCTCCACCGGACGGCGCCGATTGACGGACATCATTGGGCGGGCACCAACCGGCGGGCACCAACCGGCAGACACCAATGGACCAGTCCCCGGGGCCAATCACCGTTCGCGGCGTAAGAGATTTTTTTGACTCCCAATGACTCCCAAACGACTCCCAACGACTCCCGTTGAAATTCAGAATCTTTTGTCTCTACCGCCAAGGCGCTTTCGCCCCGGAGCGTCCCACCGCCGGCGCCACAGCCCGCGCGACCCCCGGCACCTGAAACGCCGGAACGACCGAGCATCATGACCACAGGACCAGCGTGGCGAGCCCGGGTTTCTGTACAACATCAAGGTGTTTCGCGAGAACAGATCGTGGCCACAGATTCTGTCCGCTGGACTCTTTGGGGCAGGTGCTTTGGCTGCCCTCGAGGGTTCTCCCGAGATCTTGGCTGTCATGTGGCTTGGCGCCGGTGTGTTGTTCCCTCTCGAGCAGTACGATATCTGGATCGTCGCGGCCTACACCGACGCTCCCTCCCCGGAAACCGATTAGCAGTACCGGTACCCACCGGGTACGTGGGGCCCCGGCCTCGCCTTCTGGAAACCTCCTCGACGGTTGTGCCATAGCAACGGCGCATGAAAGTACTGGTTACCGGCGTCGCCGAGTTCGTGCGGTAGTATCGATAGTACCATTATAGGTGATTCGATAGTACGATATAGCTGCAATGGAACAAATCGTTGGACAGATGATCCGTGCCGCACTCGCAGCAGGGTCGGAGATCATGGACGTCTACAGCGGTGATATCGCTGTGGAACCCAAGGATGACAAGAGCCCTCTGACCGAGGCGGACCGACGCAGCCACGACACAATTGAGACTATGCTAAAGGCGGCAATGAATTCCGGATGCATAGAGAAGACGCCCATGCTGAGCGAAGAGGGGACAACGATCCCCTTTCCGGAACGGGCCGGCTGGCAGCGGTACTTCCTTATTGATCCTCTTGACGGCACGAAGGAGTTTATCAAACACAACGGTGAGTTCACCGTGAATATTGCTCTGATGGAGCGGGACGAGGCGTCGTCGGTGGAAGCGGTCTGGAAGCCTCTAGTCGGTGTTGTCTATGCTCCGGACTTGGGAGAGCTTTTTGTGGGGAGCCCCGAGGGCGCCTGGTGGTGGGGCGATGTCCGGGGCCTTGCCGTTCCGGACATCGCCGAGGGTTAAGCGATGCCCCGTCCGTCCCTTGGGTCGCCGGGAGAGGGTCGGCCGTATACTAACGTGGCCAGCCGCAGTCACATGACACCGGAGACGGAAGATTTTGTGGCAAAGCGCCGGCGGGAGCATCCGGATCTGGAGCTGATATCAGCGGGGAGTTCACTGAAGCTGTGCAGGGTAGCCGACGGCAGCGCCGATGAGTATCCCCGATTTGCGCCGACCATGGAGTGGGACACCGCCGCCGGTGACGCTGTTGCCCGGGCCGCCGGCTGCCGGGTCCTCGCCTGGAACGACGGCGATGACGGCGATGACGGCACCGGCAGCGCCCTTGGCCCTGGCCACAGCGCCATCCCCGGCCCCGGCCCCGATGGGCCCCTGGTCTACAACAAGGAAGATATGCACAACCCCTGGTTCGTTGTTCGGCGGGTGTGGTAGGTAGGTACCTGGAGGAACGATGTGCCTGGGCGACCGATCGACGCTTGTACTATGACCGCTTTTCTATCGCCTGAAACGCGAAACGGCGGAACAATGGTGGCATGAGTAATGAGAATAGCTTGACGGTATCGAGTATTCTTATAGGTAACGATGTACCCCATCGGTAGCGAATACAGGCGCCTTCTCGTCGCCGGTAGGTATAGGAACCGAATAGCTCCGCAATTTCTCGATAACTCCGGTAGAAACAGAGATTATCGATATACCAGAGTTTGTGTTCGGTCCAGGATCGATTGTCCGGCCACCCATTCTTGTGATAGCCAAAACCGATAGAGCGCAGGAACAAGGTGTACGCATATCGAAAAGAGGAATCACGCGGGAATTTGTGACTGAACGGTATGCCGGTGTGAGCCTCGCGCCAAACCTCTCGCGATGGAAAATGGTGGTACATCACTCCGTCAGGTTTCAGAATGCGCGAAAGTTCACTCGCGGCAAATGCAATATCTTCTACATGTTCAAGAACCTGCTTGGAGATAATCACGTTAAAACTGTTGTCATTGTACGGAAGTGGTTCGTCAAAGCGGATTACCGATATATCCCGCTTGCAGAAGGGGGTTCGACAGCATTTCCTCCAAAATCCCGTTATGATAAATGTCCACGCCGTAAGCATCAATGCCGCTCTCTCGTAGCGCCGTCAGGATATCACCCTTTCCGCATCCGTAATCCAATACTCGTTCACCGGCAGGAAGTCCGAGGTTTTTCACGTAGTGTACGAAGTAGTCGTAATTCACGTTAGGCATTGGCATGAATAATACGTTGCTCGGACGCGACTCTGCGTGTTGTAACTCCACGTCGTGATCAGTCGAAACGATTGTTCTTGACGTAAAAAGTTCCTACAGTGGTAACCAATCGATGCGGTATAAGACGATGATACGTCGATGTTTCGTTTGGACGTGTATCATTTTCGGGTTTATTACGAATACAGTGCCCCTGTTTGCCGATTCCGGTACCGCTGGTCATCAACCGAC